>QQSJ01000054.1 GCA_003602635.1 Candidatus Poseidoniales archaeon | reverse complement strand
AGGGCTTGGCCCTCGACGTCCTTGGCGACGATGAGCAGCGGGCGCTTCTGTTGCATGGCGTACTCGAGCACGGGAATGAGCTCCTGCGTGCTGTTGATGCTCTGGTCGGTCATCAGGACGAGCGGCGCTTCGAGCACCGCTTCGCGGCGCTCTTGGTCGGTCACCATGTAGGGGGACACGTAGCCCTTGTCGAACTCCATGCCGTCGACGACTTCGAGTTCGGTTTCCATGGACTTCGAGTCCTCGACGGTGATGACGCCTTCGCGTCCGACCTTGTCGAAGGCCTCGGCGATGAGCGCCCCGATCTCGGGGTCGTTGTTGGCCGCGATGGTCGCGACTTGACGGATCATGTCGCCGCTGTCCACTTCGATGGCGCTGCCCTTGAGGTGCTCCACCACGGCCGTGATGGCCGCATCGAAGCCGGACTTGAGGGCCACGGGGCTGGCGCCTGCGGTCACGTTGCGCATGCCTTGGTGCACGAGGGCTTGGGTCATCACGGAGGCCGTGGACGTACCGTCACCGGCGTTGTCTTGGGTCTTCGAGGCCACTTCTTGGATGAGCTTGGCGCCCATGTTCGCAAAAGCGTCTTCGAGTTCGATGTCCTTGGCGATGGTCACGCCGTCGTTGATGATCGTCGGGCTGCCCCAGGATTTCTCCAGCACCACGGTGCGGGCGGCTGGACCAAGGGTCACCTTGACCGCGTTCGCCACCGCGTCGATGCCTTCGACCAACTTGTTTCGCGCTTCGTCTCCGTACACAATTTGCTTCGCCATGATCTCACCTCAGTTCGTCACCTTCGCTTGGAGGTCTTCCTCCTTGATGAGGAGGTATTCGATGCCGAGCCATTCGATGGTGGTTCCTGAGTAGTTTCGGTAAATGACGCGGTCACCTTCAGCGACGTGCTCCGCGTCAGGGCCAACGGCCAACACACGACCGACGTTCATCGCGTCGCGTGCTTCTTCGGGGAGCAAAAGCCCTCCTGCGGTCGTTTCGGGGGCCTTCTCGATCTCGAGAAGGACCATCGCTGCCAACGGTTCAATGCCTACGCTCATGGTGTTCAACTCCAAGTTCACTAGTGAACTTATGGTTGCGTAATCGGGGTGGTATTTCAATGCCACGAATCGCGGCGGCGGCCCACGCAGCCTTGCCACCGTCGGCAGGTTCAATCCGGACGGGCACCACGCCGCAGCGTGGATGAGGAGGCCCCGCAGACGTCCGAAGAAGACGACGAGGATTGGCTGGCGGCGGAAATCGCCACCGGCCTGACCTTTGCCAGCAGCGACGCCGTGATGCTCACCGAGGCGAAGGGCCTGCACCCCATGGCCCGATCCATCGCCGTGCTGGTCATCGTGGTCTCCATGCTCGGCTTCGTCAACGGGCTGGACTTCGCTTCACCTGAGCAAGGCGTGGTGCGTCCAGACGAATTTGTCTACGCCATGTCGCGTGCTGCGCCTGAGGACACGGCCATTTTCCGGGGCAGCGTGATGGACGAACAAGGCCAAGGCCTCGAGAACGTCACCGTCTACGTGCAGTGGGAATCAGGCAACCAATGGGTCTTCGCAGAGGCTCAAACCGATGCTCAGGGCGAGTATCTTCTGGAGAACCTCACCCCTGGTTTGGTCCGTGTGGATCTGATGTTCGACCGGGACAACCACACGGACGTGCTGTCCAACCGGGTCTTGCTTTCCCCTCCGGCCTTGTTCGAGCCGTACGGGTTTACCACGTTGAGGTTCGATTTCCCTTCAGCCGCTCAATTTGCGGCAGCACCGTGCAACAACGGCGCCGATTCCTGTGAACTCCGCACCATCGACAATTCAGCACAACAGATGGAACACCCGATGATGGATCCAGCTGCAGCGGGGCTGTACGTGGTCATCGGCTTCGGCTTCATGGGGCTCGCGCTCATCAGCGGCGGCTTTGGCGTGATGTCGCTCAAACTTGGTTCGCTGCCGTTGCTTCGCGTTGGCGCCGTCTTGTCCATCTTCACCATGGGGCACTTCTACAGCGCTTGCATCCTTGGATTGACGGCCATCATCCTGACCTTCCTCGTGCCCCGAAGGCTCGTGCCGGTCATGACCTGAAAGCGTCCACGCCCTCACCAATCACCGTCAAGCGGTTCGGCTCATGGGCCATCAGACGCTCAAGGTCTGCGCCGTCGCACCACAACAACAGGTCGACGGCCTCGCCGACGTCACGACGCTCAAGCACAAGGCCAGCCTTCCGCACAGCGTCTTCCAAGGCCGCGATGGGGCGTCCTCCGTCGGCCGGAGGCCCAATGCGCACCACACGGGCCGGCCCGTGCAGGCGCGTCAAAATCGCATCACGCAACGCGGTCATGCCCTCGCCGGTGTGGGACGAGACGAAATGCAGGTCATGCAGACCGACCTCGGCCACGAGGTCCGTCACAAGCGCTCGCTGGTCACCGTCGATCAAATCCACCTTCGTCATGACGACCATCACGTCCACGTCCTCGTCTTCGAGCCGGTCCTGCACCTCGCGGATGGACGTGCTCAGACGTCGAAGCAACTCGTTGTCGTCATCGCTCGCGTCGGCCATGAGCAAGAGCAAATCGCACTCCAACGCCTCGGCCAAGGTGGCGCGAAACGCCTCGAGGGTTTCGCTGGGCAAGGCGTCGATGAATCCGATGGTGTCCGCCAGCAGGACGCGTGGGCTCGCTTCCATTCGACCGACGGTGGTTTCCAGCGTCGAAAACAAGCGGTCTTCGACCAAGACAGATTTTCCAGACAAGGCGCGAAACAGGCTGGATTTGCCGGCGTTGGTGTATCCTGCCAAGCCGACGGTGCGCGCCCCGCTCCGCGTCCGTTGCCTTCGTCGTTCGGACTGGGCCCGAGCATGGCGCTGCAAACGACGGCGCAAACCTTCGATTTCTCGCCCAAGGGCCACCAAGACCTCGGTCGCTCCCGTGGCGCCAGCACCACCGTACCCCGCGCGTTCGCCCGTCGTTTCTTGTGAGATCACTTCACGCAACACAGTGCGGTCCGAGCGCAGACGCGCGATGCGGACCTGCGTTCGGGCTTCGACGGAAGCCGCATGCGCCGTAAACAACGCGAGCAGCAAACGAACGCGGTCCCAGACTTCCACGTCGAGCACGGTGGACATGGCCACCAGTTGGCGAGGCGTGGCATTGGCGTGGAAGAGGACCAAGTCCACGCCCTTCCACGCGTGACCGGACGGAGCGCTCCGCAACAGGTCGGCGACCTCGTCCAAACGACCGCGTCCGAGGTAGGTCCGCGGATCTTCACGCCCGCGTTGTTTGACGACTTCGACGATGACGATGCCCATGGTTGCAGCCAGGTCGACGAATTCAGAGGTGTCCTCATCGCCGCGCACCAACAGCACGGCACGTCGCCCAGCGTGATCCGTGCGCGCGGCGCCCAGCAGAACGCCGCCAGCCCCGGCCAACACGTCACGTTGGGTCATCAGAGCGGACTCGGCGTCTGGGCTATCAGCCCGATGGATGAGCCGTCATGGTGATGAGCAAGGGGCGCCACGTCCGCGCATGGAGCCGGTGTCCATCGACCTCCGCTTGGAGGGTCGAGCAGCGTTGCAGACGGCCGTCGACGGCATGGACGGCGTCAACGCGAGCGTTGACGGCGAAGCCTTGGTGGTGCACGTTGTTGCCCCCTCGCTTCGGGACCTCCAAGCGGTGCTTGACGCCACCCTTGCGGCCCTCAACGAGGCTGAATCCGCAGGTTGAGGCCCGAGGCAGGATTCATGAGGGCGTGCTCAGACCGGCGCGCGATGGACGGAGAGGAAAGCGGTGGCCGCGCCCCCGTCGTCATCGTTCGTCCGACGACCAACGTCACCAGTGGCGTGGCCGTGACGCAGAAACTTGTCCGGGCAGCAGTGGCTTTTGGTGACCTGATTCGAGGCACCTTTGGGCCCAACGGGCTGGACAAGATGTTGTACAAATCCAACGGGGAAACCGCGGTCACCAACGACGGTGCCCGTATCGTGGCCGACCTGATGGTCAAGCACCCCGCTGCCAAGACCTTCGTGTCCATGGCCGAAACGCAGGAGAACGCTTGCGGCGACGGTGTCACCGGCTGCCTGATTTTCGCAGCAGAGCTGATGCGGGAAGGCGGTCGCCTGCTGGAACGTAGCCTTCACCCTCTCACGCTTGTGGAAGGGTACCGCGAAGCCGCAGGCATCACCCTCTCCACCGCCGAAGCACGAAGCGTGGATGCAGCGGATGCCGACACGTCCCGTTGGGCCGACGTGGCCCTCACCGCGATGACGGGCACGAGCGCTGAAGCCGGTGGTGCAGCCCTTGCCTCTCTGGTGGTGGACGCCGCCATGCTCGTCCAACGAACCGCCGACGGCGACCCCTTGTCGTACGAGCGCATCCGAATGGCCAAGCGCGGTGCAGGCGACCTGGGCCAGAGCCGCCTCATCTCAGGGTTGATCCTTGACCAGCGCCTTTCCCTCGACCGTCAGGCTCGCCGATTGGAAGACGTCAAAGTCGCCGTCTTGACGCGACCGTTGGCGCTGCAAAAAGGTGTCAGAGAGACGGAGATTGAAGTCAACGACGTCGATCAACTCGAATCTTTCATGGCCGCAGAAGACGCCCTTCTCGACGCCCACGCGGAGGCCGTGCTTGCTTCTGGGGCACGTTTGGTGATCTGCGCCAAGGAGGTCGAAACCCGTGTGTTGCATCGTCTCGTGGACGCAGGTTGCGTCGTGCTCGCGGACCTCGAACGCGACGGTGCAGAGGACCTTGCAAAAGTCACCGGGGCCACGTTGTGCGAGCATCTTGACGACCTCACCCCCGAAGCCTTGGGCCGTTTGGATCGCTTTTCCGTCGAGACGCTCGAAGGGGACGAAGGGCGGCGAGAGCGCCTGATCTTCGAACACGCGAACAGCAGGCTGGCCTGCATTGATGTGGCGGGAAGCGCCGGTACCGCGACCGAGGAGGTCATCCGCGGCCTTTTCGATGCGTTGCGTTCGGTCATTGGGGCCATGAGCTCTGGTCGCCTGCTGCTCGGTGGGGGAAGCCTCCACATTGCCGCAGCATCGGCGGTTCGAGCATCAGCAGAAGCAGCCACAGGCCGACGCAGGTTGGCGATGGAGGCCTACGCTCGCGCCCTCGAAGCCGTTCCAGGATCGCTCATCGAGAACGCGGGCGGGAACCGGCTCGACGTGCTTCTCGACCTACGGGCTGCGCACCGAGCCGGAAGCAGCGACAACGGCGTCACGGCCGCGGGAGCCAACGGCCCCATTGACGCGGCATGGGCGAACGCGGAGACGTTGGAACACGCCATCGAAGTCGCCACGGAAGCCGTGTGCGGCTTGCTTCGAATCGACCAGGTGATTTCGGCCCGGGGCGACTGACGCCACGTTCATAACGGGTCCACCGATGCTTGCTAAAACGGGTCGCGTCATGGAACAGGAGCCCGTCCGTCCACGCGCCCTGCTCAGCGTTTGGGACAAGCGCGACATCGTTCCTTTTGGCCAGGGTCTTGCCGACCTCGGCTTCGAATTGCTCTCCACCGGCGGCACCGCGCGTGTGCTTCGCGAAGCAGGGCTGACGGTGCTCGACGTGTCCGAGGCCACCGGCCACCCCGAGATTTTCGACGGCCGGGTCAAATCCCTCCATCCTGCCATCCACGGCCCCTTGCTCGCTCGCCTTGAACGCGAAGACGACGCCACCCATCTTCGTGAACTCGGATACCCACCCATCCAAGTCGTGGCGGTCAACCTCTATCCCTTTGCAGAAGCCGCCGCCAAGAACCCACCCCTCGAGGACACCGAACTGCTCGAGATGATCGACATCGGCGGCCCAACCCTCGTGCGTGCATCGGCCAAAAACCATCGAAACGTGCTCATTGTCGTCCGTCCAGAGCGCTATGCGGAAGTTCTCGCCTCGCTCGAGGATGCCGGCCGACCTGAAGTGGTCGGCATGGACCTCCGGCAAGCCCTGGCGTTGGAGGCCTTCGAACAGACCTCAGGGTACGACACGGCCATCGCCACCACCTTGCATCAGCGGTGGACCGGTGCACCTGAGTCCGTCGAAGCGGTGGAAGAACAGGCCGCACGCTTCCCCTCCGTTATCCGCGTGGCAGCAACCCAACACGAGATGCTCCGATACGGAGAGAACGCCCATCAGGCTGCGGCGCTGTTCATCGATCCTGCGTCAGAAGGAGATGCTTCGACCCTTGTCGGGGCAGACGTTCAGGGCGGCAAAGCGATGTCGTACAACAATTACGCGGACGCCGATGCCTGCCTGCGTCTCTGCCGTTCGCTTTCCACGGACGAGTGGCCTGAGGCCCCGCATGCCTGCGTCATCGTCAAGCACGCCAACCCCTGTGGAGCCGCCTTGGGCGCGACGCAAGAGGAAGCCTTCCGTCAGGCCTTGGCGTCAGATTCCGAATCGGCGTTTGGGTCCATCATTGCCTTCAACACTCCCGTCACCTTGGCGACGGCGGAAGCCATCGGTGGCTTGTTTGTCGAAGTCGTGATGGCTCCTGCATACGACGACGATGCACGTGACCTTCTGCGCAGCAAATCCAACAGGCGTCTGCTGACCTTGGCTTCACCGGGCGACCGTCTTGCGCCCTTGGAACGACGCCTTGTGCGCAAGCCCATCGAGGGCGGCTGGTTGATGCAAACCGAAGAGCCCCCACGCCTCGACGTCAAGGACCTCTCCACGGTCACCTCGCGTCAGATGGACGCAACGGATGCTGCGTCGATGCGCTTTGCTGCGAGGGTGTGTGAACAGGTGAAATCCAACGCCATCGTCATGGTGCAAGGCTTGGCGACCGTTGGCATTGGACCAGGGCAAACCAGCCGCGTTGAAGCCGTACGGATCGCAGGACGGCGCGCAGGAGACCGTGCGAAAGATTGCGTGTTGGCCTCTGATGCCTTCTTCCCCTTCCCCGATGGTGTTGAGCAGGCGGCTGCAGCCGGCGCTCGCCTCATCGTGCAACCCGGGGGCTCCATTCGCGACAAGGAAGTGATCGCCGCTGCCGATGCTTTGGGCGTCGCGATGGTGTTCACCGGCCGTCGTTTGTTCCGTCACTGAAGGTCCCGTTCGACGCGAAGGACCAAATGTCCGCCCTCTGCCGATTGTTCATGGGTCACCTCAACGACGTGAACATGAACTGGTTCACGCACCTCTTCACCGCTTGGAGCATGGCCGCCATGTTCCTTCTTGGAAGCGCCCGCTTGCTGGTGCACGGTTTGCTGCCTTTTGTCGACGACAAGGCCGGACAAAACACCGTGGCCAGGGTCAGACGTCGAATGGGGCATGACGACTAATCATCTCGTCCGCGTGCGAACCCGGATCAGAATGAACCACACGCCAAACAGCCCTGCAGCCAACACCGTGGCGGGGCCAAAGCCAGGGTCAGCGCCGTTCCATGTGGAGGGTTGCAACAGGGCACCGTCACCTCGAACGGAGACCGCCCAGACGCCATAGGCAGAAAGCAGCGTCGAGAGGGTGATGAACCCCGCAATGCCGTATTTGGCATGCTTTGGCACGGTTTTTCCCGTCGCGTAGTATTCGAACAAGGCCGAACCGAACCAGCGGTTCTCCAAGGTCCAACGGAACAAACGAGGGCTGGACATCGAGAAAAAGAAGGCCGCTGGAACCGCCCATGAGACCGTCGGCCAACCCGGAACCCAAATGCCGATGATTGCGAAGACGATGAAAATCAATCCAAGCGCCAAGCAGACGACGCGCTTGACGGGAGTGGACGTGATGGCGTACGTCGCCATGACCTCGTCGACGGTGGACAACCTCTCCAAAGGGGCCTCCGTCATGCCGCGTTGGCAGGACGCCACGCCAAAAAGGGTCGGTCTTCGGGCCGAAGCGCTCATGTTCGGTCCAACCCTGCACGAGGTATGCGTCCACGCATCGCGACCTCAGAGGCGCCGTTGCGTCTTGCGGTGCTGGCCTCTGGGTCGGGCTCTGGGATGGAAGCCTTGGTGCGTTACCAGCGGGCCACGGGGGGCGTGCTCCACACGACCGTCTTGGTGTTGACCGATCACGCCGATGCAGGGGCCGTGGAGCGTGCTGAGCAGATGGGCTGCGTTGTCGAAGCCGTGCCCTTGCCGTCGATGGCCGACCGAACCGCCCGTCGCCTCGCGCATGAGGCGCTGGTTCAGGCCCAACTTGAGGCCCACGACGTGGAAGCGGTCATCCTTTCTGGCTGGATGAGGTTGCTCACACCGGGTTTCGTGGCCCGATGGGAAGGACGGCTGCTCAACATCCACCCTTCGTTGCTTCCAGCCTTCCCCGGCGCCCACGCCCACCGCGACGTGCTCTTCGCTGGAGCGACCGAAAGCGGGTGCACCGTCCATTTCGTCGATGCAGGCATGGACACAGGCCCCATTGTCGCTCAAGCCACGGTCCCCGTCTTGGATGGCGACGACGTTGGACGATTGGCCGCACGGGTCAAGGTGGAGGAACATCGGTTGTATCCACGCGCCATCGATGCCTTGGCATCAGGGGCCATTTCCATCGACGCGCCCCGGTTGGACTGAGGGCATGGCCGCCCATTCTTCGGGCGTGTTGACGGTTCGGAGTTTCACGCCTTCCGTTCCAAGGCCGTGGTCCTCGAGCGCCTCAAACAGCGCTTCCGTGCGTCGTTGAGCGTTCGGTGCAGCGACCCAGCCCTCTGGAAGATGGCTGAACAACACCTGCCGTCGCCCTTCCTCGTCGAGGGGAACCCCAGCACCCATCGACACAAGGCGGGTGAACATGGCCTGATCCACCGAAACGGCGTCGCACGGTGTCAGGATCATCGGTGGAAGGTGGCCGTTCAAGACCGCAACAAGCACGTCATGGAGGCAGGTGGCCTCCTCGGGATCGTCGATGATGTCGTCGGCCTCGTCGAGCCACCCGTCGCGTTTCAGGTCCGCTCCACGGGGGGCCGGTCCTGCAAGAACGATGCGCGGCGAAAGTCCGGCTGCCTTTGCTTCGCGCAAGATCCTTCGAACGCCACCGTGCAAACGCGCCTTGTCGCGCCCCATTCTTCGGCTCTGCCCACCTGCGAGCAGCAGCAGCCCAACCACGCGCTCACCTCATCGCTTCAAGCGCGTCGAGGGCGTTGGTCAACTCATCGAGCAAGCCACGAACGCGTACCATGAGGACCTCACGTTCGCGCGACGAACGGGCATCGGGCAACCACGTCAGCAACCGTCGCACGTCAGCCGCGTCCCGGTTCACGGTCCACTGAAGGACGGCTTCTCGGACCGGGTCTTCCGTCGGAAGAAACCGCTCCGCCATAGGCCGCGTTTAGGCGCTGCGGGCATCAACATGACGCTCCAGCCACCGCTCTCGCAACCGTTCGAACATGCGGCTGGGCGCGTCGACGGAGGCCACGAGATCGTGGACGGAAGCACCCGCCTCTTCGGGCGGACCCGTCATGGCGATGACCGCTGCATAGCGGTGCCACAAGGGCGCTTGTGCGGCCATGGCGAGCAGCCATGCTTCGGAAGGGCCTTGGCCGGAGGCACGACGGATTTCCTCTGCTGCGTCCACGACGGGAGCCAGCCCTACGTCGTTCTGAAGCAACATGGAAAACACGGTCCACCGCTCGTCTCCAAGGGCTTCCTCCGGAAGGTTCGCGACGAGCATGCCGGCGATCTTTCGGTGCTCTCGGCCCCCACGCTTCCACAAGGCAGGGATTGATTTGGCCAGCCTCCTCCAACGCCCCTCAGCCAAACTCAGGAGATAGGAAGCCATGCGTCGAAGCAGTTCGTCGTCGATGCCCCTGGCCGAAGGACCGCCGCTCACCTCGTCGTACCGGTCGAGATGATGTCGCATGGCCAAACGATCGCCCATGCCGTCGTAGACGCGTTCGAGGCGTTTTGGAAGCGCCTTGGGCCTCGGAAGGGCTGGCAGATGCCGCTTCAATGCTTCATCAAGTGGGTCTTGGCTCACGCTCGGTCCCGCCTTGAGAACACGATGGTGCTGAGGTCGGTGATGGTCTCACGCACACGCTCGATGGCCTTCGGGTCGCTCAATCGGAGACGGGCCAATTCCTCGGCCTGACCCAAAAAATCTGCATGTTCTTCTGGAGTGATGCCCATCACTTCTCGGAGGTGCTCAAGCACCCTGAACTCGTCTCGGCTCAAGGAGGCGTTGAGCAGCGCCACGGCGGCGACTTTCCCGTACGCTTCACGCTGCTCGTCGTGATCGATCGGCTCTCCTTCGGGAAGAGGGTCGCCGTTTTCCACGGCTGCGTAGGCTTGAGCAGGCTGCTCTTCCTTCAGCTTCAGCGCGGTCGCGAGCCGGATGGCGAGCCGCTTTTCCTCGCGCGTCAACACCCCGTCCGTGAGCATGACCTCGACGGTAGACCGGAAGACTTCCAGTCGGTCAAGGTCCGGGCTCCGAGGCGAGGGCACACCTCGCCTTCCCGATGCCTCCATTTGAATCCATTCGCCGCGGCTGTTGGAAATTCAAACCCCCCGAACACGCTTCTTTGTTGAAGGAGGGTTCAAATGGAAGGCTCCGTGAGGGCAAGACATCCTTACACTCACGCTGCTGCTTCGTGCGGCGGCTTCCTCCGCTTCGGCGGGGATGGGCGAGCGGATGCAAAAATGAGGTGAACATCATGTCAAAATCAAGAGGAGGCCGCGGTGGCGGCGGGAACAACAGCGGACGAGGAAAGGCTACGGCCATGAAGTACGAAATCCGGGCAGACATCAAGATCAATGGAAGCGTCCAACGCAAGGACATCATTGGTGCCATCATGGGTCAAACCGAGGGGCTCCTCGGAGACGATCTTGAACTGCGCAAACTGCAGCGAACGGCCCGTGTCGGTCACGTTGACGTTGAGATGAACACGAGCGGCGGCAAGGTCCACGGCATGATCATCATCCCAAGCAGCCTTGACAACGTCGAGACGGCCATCATTGGAAGTGCACTCGAAACCATCGACCGCATTGGCCCGTGCAACGCCATCATCAAAGTGCTCGAAATCCGTGACATCCGCGCCACCAAGCGCACGGCGGTCGTGGAGCGTGCAAAGGAACTCCTGCTCGACATGGTCAACACCGGCGAATCCGCCACGAAGACCGTCATCGAGGAAGTTCGCTCGGTGCTTACCGTGGGCCAGGCGAAGGCCTTCCACGGGTTGACCTGCGGGCCAAACATCGAGTCCAGTGCGTCCCTGATCATCGTCGAAGGACGAAACGACGTCCGAAACTTGCTGAACTGCGGCATCAAGAACGCGATCAGCGCGGACGGTGCGGGTGACATCAAGCAGGAACTGATCGATTTGGCCAACGGCAAGGACACCGTCATCGTCGCGATTGACGGAGACCGCGGTGGCGAAATGCTCTTCCAGCAGTTGAACGGGACCATGAAGGTCGATTTCGTTGCGCAAGCGCCGGTCGGCCAAGAATGGGAACTTCTCCCGCAGAAGACCGTGACGGTCACGCTTTCGAAGAAGGAAGCCGCATCGAAGTTCGCGGCCCGTCTCGAGAAGAAGCAGAAGGAAGACGACGCCAAGGCCGGCGTGCCCGACAAAGATTGGGCCGAGGGCATGGACGAGTCCTACGAAGCCCCTGAGGAAGTCAAGGACATGATCGCGCTCATCGATGGGCTGGACAAGAACCACGCTCAGTTGATCATGGCCGACGGAGAAGCCAGCGACCCAATTCCTGCCGGCGACTTGGCCGACATCGCGGAAGAAGCCGACGGAGCCGTGGCCATCGTCATCAACAGCACGATCAACGCCCGGATGGTTGAGATCGCGTCCACTGCGGCGATTCCCACCCTCGTGGGCACCAAGGCCGGAAAGGGATTCAAGGCCGTCGACGACGTCGACGTTTGGTTCCAGAAGGCGTGACCAAGGTCACCGAATTCCGCCTGCTGAAGGCAGGTTGACCGCTTGGTCAAGGCGCATGACTTCTGCTTGGAGGTCCTCTTGGTCTCCTGGCGACGGCAGGGCATGCGTGTCCTCTCCCAGCGGCAAGCGACGTCCTGGTCCGGGAATGCGATCCAACGCTTCACCCAACACAAGGGCGTCCTCAAGCAACCCGTGGCCGTTTGGTAGGTGGCGTGCTTGCAGCCTGAGGCAGGTCCACGCGTTCAGGGTGTCCACCATGCCCACCAGCCTCGAAATGAGGTCTTTCTGGGTGAGGGAGGCTTCGTCCAAAGCCTCGGGCAACAAGCGAAGGATCAACCTCAGAAGTCGCGTGACCCTGATGTCCTTGGGTTGCTGCTGAACATGAGGTCCGAGCGTTCGTCGAACGCTGCCAGCATCCAAGGCATCCGGAGCGTCAAGTCCCAGACCGGTGATCAAGGCGCTCAGCATCGGCCGGAGGTCCTCCTCGCCTGCTGCTGTGCGTGAGGTGGGCGTGCGCAGCATCACCGGGGTCTTCTCATCCCTTGTCACGTCTTCAGCGACGTCCTCGATCTCGGGAACATGCTCCTCGACCTCTTCTGGCTCCTCTTCTTCCTCTTCGGCTTCAGGCGGTGCGGGCGACGGTTGGGGAGCCGGAGGTTCAGGGCGCGGAGGTTCGTGTTCAGGGGCCGCGAACGCTTCCGAAGCCTCAACCGGTTCGGGTGTCGGCTCCCCCTCGACCGGGGCCGAAGGGGTTGATGGAGCGGGCGTGGGGCGCCAAGCGCGCCATGTTGGGGCATCGGAATCCGGTGGGGATGAGGCGAGCCGTCGGGCGAGATCGGGGAGCTCATGGGCGAGGTCAAGCAAGGCTTCGGGGCGTTGCATGCGTTCAAGCACCTCTGCCCCAAGGGCCGCATTTCGTTCCCAAGGCAACGCTTCGAGCCGCCGACGGAGACGCCTGTGGTCCTCCACCGCTTGACGGAGTCCTGGCATGGCCATGCCGACGTCCATTGGATTGTTTTCGAGCCGTGCTTTCAGAGCCTCGACGTCCCAACCTTGGGCGGCCCAGGCTTCGATTTCTTCGAGCACACGACGTCGAACTCGCCCCTCGATGCCTCCGTCCAACCGCTTGGCCTTGGCTCGTTTCCGCATGGCGTCGACGTGACGCTCTGCCTCGGCGAGGCTCATCGAAGGAGGGGGCGAAACGTCGTCCGTCCATCCTCGTCGGCGGAGGTCCGTCCACTCCTCAAGAATCAGGCTTCTGTGGCGTGACGTTCGACGTTCAAGCCGGGACGTCCAGGCCTCCACTTCATCGAGCAGGTCTGGTGTCAGGTCCACCGTACGAAGCAGTTCGTCGTGGTGCGTGCGGGGCCCTTCGCCTTCAACGGAAAGGTCCAGCGCGTCCATGCGTCGTCGCAAATCGATGGCACGATGGACGTGCCCTTGGTGGCGTTCAAGATCGCGCAGCGCAGCAGCAGGATCCTGGTGCACACGGGCGTGCCACGCCTCTGTATCGAATCCTTCCAACTCCCACGCTTCAAGCATGGTCTGGGCTTGAGCCGTGGCCTGTCCCCACCTTGCGTGGAGGGCGTCAACGTGGTCGATGAAGGCCTCGGTGGCCTCCAGATTTCCTGCAAGGGCCACCGCTTGCGCAGCCTCCTCTGGGCGGACATGAGCGATCTCCTTCAGCCGCCGCCAGGCCACGCCGTGGCGCGCACGCAAACGCTCAACTTCGTCGAAGTTGGCTTCCCAATCAAGCAAGTCTTGCGGCAAGGCCCGCCCTTCGAGCGGCAACGTGTAGCCTTCGTTTCTCCACCCGTCGAGCGTCGCATTGAGTCGGTCAAGGCGCCGTTGAAACCCGTCAACGATGCGGCCGATTTCTGCGTCAAGGTCGGCCGTAAGGCTCCGGTCCCCCGCTTGCGCCACGTCTGAAATTCGGCCGAGCAGGCGGTCGGCGACGTTGGCGTCAAAGGGCCTGACGTCCCGATCTACGCTCAAGCGCATGCGCTGCAAATCGTCGCTGAGCCGTGTCCACGCTTCGAGCGCGTCATAACCGTCGAGCAGGGTGGCGGTGGACAAGGGAGGAACCGGCAAGCCTTCGGCCACCAACCGGTCCACGGTGATCTGCATCGCAGCCCGTTGCTTCTCTTGGTCGGCTTCCAAATCGAGCAGGGCGCGGTGCAGGTCTGCTTGCGTTGAAGGATCAGCGAGGGACCGTTCGAGGCGGTGCACGTCGATGGCAAAGGCAGGATCCAACCGGTCGAACCGTCTGAGCAGGTCGCTGAGGTCTTGGCCCCGACCTCGGTCTTCCCACGCGGCCTTGGCCGCTTCAGCCACCAGCCCGTAAGGTCGGTGTTGCCGGCTCCATTCCGTCCACGCCGATTCAAACCGTTCCAAGTCAGCAATGTCCTGTTTGGTTGGGGCGATCGGTGGTGGTGAACGGCGCGCAAGCGCATCGTCGACCGCAGCCGTCCGTTCGATCAGGCGCGTCAAACGGCTGCAACGTGCGTCGAAATCTTCCAACGCTTGGTCCGCACGCTCGGGGTGAGCCTGAACCTCCAATTCGAGCCCCGAGACGTCCCAACCGGCACGGGCACGGGCCGACACGGGGTCGCTCCCCTGCCCATCGCTGGAGCCGTCTTGCATCGGAATCCATCCGGGATGCGCTCACCCCGCTCTTCAACCTGTGCGCCTTTCCTGTTCCATGCGCCTCCTTCGGCGCAAAGAGATGGGTGGCGAAACGCAAGCATGGGAGGGAGGTGTGACGGAGAGCATAAAGGGGCCACGAGGCCGAACGGGACCGATGGACCCGGTGTTGGCTGCTCTTCTTGCCACCTCCTTCGGTTTCGGCGGCGCCGGTGCCGCCGCTTGGCGACGCGTGACGCAGCGCTGGAAGAGGCTTGACGACCAACGTCTGGTCAACGAACAAGCCGCCGCTGCGCACGCGGTCCAGCAGCGCGAAGCCGTTGATTCTCTCTCGCACCGTCTCGCGTCCATGGAAAGCCTGCTTGAAGACGCGAGGAGCGTCCTTCCCGACCTCGACGGGGCCATCATGGCACACCGTCTCTTGGCCGCAGAGTCCGTTGATGCCCCAGCCTTGTGGCGCACCCTGGACCGCCTCGTGGTGGGTCTCCCCTCCGATGCAGAATCCATGGAAGCCGCCATTGACCCGATGAAGCGTTCCACCCTTCAACGGCTCTTTGCGCGAGCCTCCTCCGACGGGTTGCCCGTGGAAGGCCAATTGTCCTCCACCAGCCTGACCCAATTGGCAGAAGCGGCCTTGCTGATGGGTCACGACGCCACCGCGGAGCATCTGATGCAAAGCGCGCTTCTGGACCGACCCGGTGACGCGACCCTTCACGCCATCGCCGAACGCATCGCAGCACGTCGGGGCGACGGCACGGCTCGCTTGGCGCACCTTGAAGCACAACTCTCCGAGCGACCTGACGACACAGATCTTCTCCGCCGACAAGCCCACCTGTTGGCCTCAGCCGGGCAAGCCGATGCCGAGCGCCCCGTTCGGCGTCTCGAGGCCCTTGGCGAAGTGACGGCGGCCGACCGCAGCCTGCTGTCGGGCCTGCGAGCACGAGCAGGATCTCCCGATGAGGCCCTGGCCGAAATCGAAGCAGCGCTGCGCGAGGACCCCTCTCAACCCGACGACTGGGTTCGCCGGGGTGAGTTGCTTGAACCGAATGACGTGGACCAAGCGCTGTCGTCTGCCGAAGCGTGCCTCAACCTTGACCGCCAGCACGGCGAAGGGTGGGCCCTGAAGGCCCGATGCTTGGCCCGCCTCCCCGGTCGCGATCAGGAGGCCCTCAAAGCGGCCACCCACGCCGTTGCCCTCAGTGCAGGCGGCTGGACCACCATCATGCTCAAAGCAGATCTTCAGGAATCCGTTGGAGCGTTTACTGCGGCCGAAGAAGGGCTTGATCGAGCGCTTCTGGCCAACGCAGACAACGGACAATTGCGTGCTGCCATCGCCACGCGTCGGCTTGAGCGCGGAGGCTTGGATGAAGCACAAGCCCTGCTCGACGCTGTTCCAGCAGGCGTGGATCACGCGAGCCTTCACTTGGTCGAAGGCCGGCTGTCCCTTGCGCGTGCAGACCTCATCCGAGACGGGACCGGGGCCATCGATGGAGGGCGCTTGCGAGAGGCGGGCGACGCCATCGACCAAGCGTTGAAACTTGACCGTGAAAACGGCCTCTCATGGCTTGCCATGGGCCGAGTCCAGCGCCTCCTTGGTGACTTTGATGCCGCGTCGGATTCGCTGACCCGAGCCGGCCGTTTGTTGGACGAACACCTTCCTGCCTTGTGTGCTGAAGCCGCCTTGTTGGCCTTGGAAAACGGGGACGACATTGAGGCAGAACGCCTGACCGATGCGGCCGACATCCGCGGCGAAGGCGCCCTCATCGCCTACGTCCGAGGGAACATCGCTGCACGCCGAGGCCGGCTTGAGGACGCCATCGCAAAGTACGACGAAGCCCTTGTGTTGGATCCAACCCACGTGCGTGCGCGCCTGAACCGCTGCTCGGCGTACCTTGGTGGAGACCTCCCAGAGCGTGCCCTTGAGGACGCAGAACGCCTCCTGACGCAGGCCCCAGACCTGTTGCTCGCACGCCTACGGCGCGCCGAATCCAAGATGGCCTTGACGCATTGGCACGACGCAGTGAGCGATCTGAAAGTCATCATTGAGGCCGTGCCGAACCACCATCACGCCTTGACGCAGTTGGCCGCCTGCCACGTTGCCCTCGACCGCCCAGAACGAGCTGAAGCGCCCCTGAACGAAGCCCTTCGGGCCGCTCCAAACCATGCCCATGCGTGGCACCAGCGAGGTCTGCTGTACCTGCGTTGGGAACGGTTTGAAGAAGCGGCTTCCGACTTTGAAGCTGCCATCCGTTGCCGCGGCGACCATCTCGATGCTCGCCTCCATCTGGCGGCCATCCATCACACCCTCGGGCATCACGAAGAAGCCGCTGCAGCATGGCGTGCGGTGTTGAGCATCGATCCAGATCATGCCCTCGCACGCCGTCGCCTCGAGCAAAGCGAGCAGCACCTGACCGTCTGAAAGGCCGAGGAAGGGCTATGTCGTGGTTGGCCCACGCAGGGCCATGTCCCTTGAGCCAGGCATGACCGCCCCCGACTTTCACCTGCCCAACGCAAACGCCAACCATGGCCCAGACGCCATGAATTTGGAGGCAGCCCGTGGAGAACACGGGACCATTGTGGTCTTCGAATGCAACCATTGCCCGTACGTGGTCGCCAGCGTTGGACGCCTCAACGCCATGGCCGAGCACGCTGCTTCTGTTGGCGTCGGCTTCGTGGGCATCAACAGCAACGACCCCGTGGTCTACGAGAACGACTCCTGGGAGCACATGGTCAAGCGAACCGAGGGCGGCATGCCCTACCCCTACCTCCACGACGCGGAACAGACCGTCGCCACCGCTTGGGGCGCAGAACGCACGCCAGAAGTGTACCTCCTGAACGCGGCCGACGAGGTCGTGTACCGTGGTCGCATGGACGATTCGCCCAAGGATCCCGGGCAAGTCACCGTGGAAGATCTTCGTGCCGCCCTCGACGCCATGCTGAGCGGCGTTGCGCCTGCGGTGGATCGGACCCAAAGCATCGGGTGCTCCGTGAAGTGGAAAGCCTGAGGGCTGGACATGGACGAACGGCTGCGCGCCTATGGCGCTGAGCTGATCGGTACGGCTTGGATGGTCGCCATCGGGACGGGAAGCGTGGCCATCGGGGCCTCCACGTTGGTGATTTCACTGGCTTTTGGCGCGGCCGTGACCACCGCCATCCTTGTGCTTCGAAGCGTGTCGGGGGCTCACATCAATCCAGCGGTCTCCGCTGCATTCGCGGTCACCGGGCACCTTCCAGCCCGCCTTCTTCCCGGCTATGTTCTCGCTCAAGCAACGGGGGCGGTCCTCGGAAGCGGACTGGTCTATGCCGTCATCGGTCCTGATCAATTGGCTCCAACCGTGGTGGCGAGTTCGGTGCCGTTCTTGACCGCCGTCGCCATTGAAGTGGGCATCACGGCAGCGCTGATGGCCTCCATCCTCGGCGTCGTGATGTGGCGGGATGAATCGACGGCCACCGTAGCGGTGTTGGTGGGTGCAGCGGTGGCGGTGCTGGCCTTCATGTTCGGTCCGTTGACCGGTGCTTCGATGAATCCCGCGCGCACCTTTGGCCCGAACCTGTTGTCGGGTTCAGGCGGGTTGGTGATGTACGTGCTGTCGACCACCGCAGGCGCGCTGATGGTTGGGCTGGCCACGCGCTGGCGCGTCGGGCCTGCGGCGTGATCAATACTGCTCAAGGACCAACTCGGTGGTCGTAGAAGCGATTTCGTCTGGGGCCGCCATCCACATTTTGTCGAGCAATTGGCGAAGCGACATGGTGTCGTCGACGTGCACCAACGCGATGAGATCGGCTTCTCCAGACACTTCGTAGACCACTTCAACGCCCGCCCAATGGGTCACTTCGGAGGCGAAAGATCCGATTTCAGCACCAGGGGCGACTTTGATGCGAACCAATGCAGTCAGGCCAACGCCTCCTTCGCGGATGGTGTAACCACGGATGGTGCCGTCTTCCTCGAGTTTGCGGACGTGGGTGCGGACGGTTCGTTCGCTGGCTCCGACCTCCTTGGCCAAATCAACGTACGAGATGCGTCCGTTGGCGCGAAGGGCAGCGAGGATGGCTCGGTCGATTTCGGCGATGCGGGGCATGGGCTTTGAGGGAAGACGGACCCATATAGCCCCTTCTACGCCGAAATCTTCCCAGCGGGCGGGATTCTTGGCCATAAATCGGCACTCGTCGAAAATGCTCGCCTTCAAGAAGGCGGGAGGTTCAGGTGGTATCGTGGCGAATACCGAGGCCGTCGCGCGGTTGCAATCTTTCCTCGATGAAGTTGCACATCTGGAACTCTCACAGGCCCAACGTGAATGGTATCAGGTCGAAGTGGCCACCATGCTCGACGGCAGCGAGATCCTCATGCATGAGGTTCAACCTTTGACAGGCGCTGCTCTGCTTTTCATGAACAACGGCGTGGTGTTGGCCGAACCGTGTTGCCGAGGCCTTCGGCAGTATCCCCGACATCTCTTGCATTTGTTTGTCGAGGATTTCCGCGGATCTCCTTCGCCAGAGGTTGACGGACTCCTCTACCGTGTCGAACTCTTTTCCATCTCTCCGGCCGATGAACAACTCTGCTGGCTTCACGAGTGCCGTGAAGAGCACGACATTCCTGCTGCGCAGAGCTCCACGGCTCGATGGATGCGTTGGCTGAACCAAGCCTGAGCCGCCGCACCGTTGAAGGACGGACGGCCGCTGGCCTCGACTGGGGAAGGCCGTGAGTGGGCACATCACCGGATTGGACGCACGCATGATCCTCGACTCCCGTGGCAACCCCACGGTCGAAGTCGACTGCTACGTGGACGGCGTGCTGGCGGGTCGTGCCGCGGTGCCGTCTGGCGCATCAACCGGCCGGCACGAGGCGGTCGAACTGCGCGACGGTGGTCAGCCTTGGCTTGGTAAGGGCGTGGACGGCGCGGTCAACGCCGTGACCGAACACATCGCGCAAGCCCTCGTTGGCATGCCGGTGGACGACCAACGGATGCTGGACGAAACGATCGTCGAACTGGACGGCACGGGCAACAAGGCCCGTTTGGGCGCCAACGCCACCCTCGGGGCCTCGTTGGCGTGCTTGCATGCAGGCGCAGCCCAGCACGAACTCCCCGTGTGGCGTTACGTTGGAGGCGTGGCCGGCGGATTGATGCCCGTCCCGATGATGAACATCCTCAACGGTGGCGCCCATGCGGCGTCCAACGTGGACGTCCAGGAATTCATGGTCGTCCCTCACGGCTTCGACACCTTTGGCGAAGGCCTTCGTGCCGGCGTGGAGACCTACCACGCCCTGAAGGGAGAATTGCGCAAGGACGGCTTGTTGGGAGGCATCGGAGACGAAGGTGGCTTTGCACCCAACCTTCCTTCCAACGAGGACGGCCTTCGCTACCTCGTTCGAGCGATCGAAACTGCGGGCTATTCCATCGACCAAATGGGCATCGCCCTCGACGTCGCCAGCACGGAATTCCACAAAGACGGGGCCTACCACATCGACGGGCAAGCCTTGGACAGCGAGGCGTTGGCTGAACTCTACTCCGGCTGGCTGGATCAGTACCCAATCCTCTCCATCGAAGACGGCTTTGACGAAGACGACTGGCAAGGATGGTCGCACTTCACCGCACGAGAAGGACACCGCGTGCAAATCGTCGGTGACGACCTCTTCGTGACCCAATCCGAACGCTTGGCTCGCGGCATTGAGATGCAGGCCGCCAACGCGATGTTGGTCAAAGTCAACCAAGTCGGTACGGTCACCGAGACCCTCGAATCGATGGACCTCGCATCACGGAACGGCTTCAACAACGTCGTCAGCCACCGGTCTGGTGAGACCGAAGACGTGACCATCGCTGATTTGTGCGTTGGAACTCGGGCGGGTCAAATCAAGACCGGTGCCCCTGCACGCAGCGACCGGACGGCGAAGTACAACCAACTGCTTCGCATTGCTTCCGAAGTGAGCGATTACGCGTCTCCGTTCGACCTTTGACGCGCAGGCTTGATGTCACGCTTCAAAAGGGGCCCAACCGGCCCAGTGCCATGCGATTGATCGCCACGTTGCTCTGTACCCTTGTCGTGTTCAGTTTCCTTGCCGCCCCTGGCATGTCTGAAGAAACGGATTCCTCGGCCACCGCGGTGGTTTCGCCCGAAGCGGAATGCGACCACGTGGTCCGCATCGCTCCGAGCGGCATCAAGTTCAGCCCAGCCTCCCTGACCGTCGACGACGGTGCAACCGTGTGTTGGCAATGGACCGACGAGTCCATGGCCCACAACGTCGTTGAAACCGCCGAAGAAGGCGGAACCGAAGCTGCCGAAGGCGGGTTGAGTTCCGGCGAGGCCAACGAAACCGAAGACTTCCGTGTGACCTTCACCGGTGATCAAGACTTCACCTACGTCTGCGAACCACACGCCACCTCCGACATGGTCGGCATCGTGACCGTGGGCGAAGGCGACCCTGCGCCCGCCAGCGAGGCAGGTTCCAGTTCCAGCTCATCCGAAGACGCCCCAGGCTTCGCAGCACCCGCTGCCGTGGTCGCTTTGATGGCGGCCGCGATGATTCTCGCCCGTCGAGACTGAACCAACCCACGCGGCTAAATCCCACCACGGTGGACGCACGTCATGGCATGGGAGAGGCACGTCGCATCCCTCATCGTCGCCCTCCTGTTGTTGGTCACCGCACGCCAAATCTGGCCCTACGCTGACGTGCACGACCCCGTGGTGCAGGAAGGCATGGAAGTTGACCTGCTGGTCGGCGATCTCGGTGGCCCCACCTGCATGGATTGGTTGGACAACGACACCATGCTCATCTGCGATCGCGACGGAGGGCGCATCCTCCTTCTTCCGCTGACCTTCAACGGGGATTGGCAGGCTGGAGCCCCAGAAACCTGGCTTGAGGGCCTTGACCGTCCTCACGACGTGGCTTTGCTTGAAGATGCGCTGATCGTCTCGGAAGCAGGCCGATTGAGCAGCTTTGCGCTTGACGACGCCGGTGCACCGATCGAAAATCGAACCGTCCTCGTTGACGGAATCCCAACGGGGAACCATCAGACCAACGCCGTGAACGTGCTCCCCAACGGGACCCTTGTGTGGCATTCCGGTTCCACATGCAACGTCTGCGAGGAGAGCGATGAGCGCAACGCGGCCCTGTTGTGGGTCAACGCCAGCACGGGCGAACACGGCGTTTTGGCGAGCGGTGTTCGGAACTCCTTCGACGGAACATGGGTCGACGGGCTTGGGTACCTCTTCAGCGACAACGGAAGGGACTGGGAAGGCGACCACCCGCCCGAAGAGGTGAACCTCTTGTTCGAGGGTGCGAATTATGGTTGGCCGGACGATGCTCCAGATACGCCCGTACCGGAGGGAAGCGAAGCTCCTGTGGCCACGTGGACGCCTCACAGCAGCCTCAACGGGTTGGCCCACCGCCCTGCCACCTCAACCCTCCCGGGCGGAAATCACACGGTCTACGCCACGGTGTACGGTTCATGGAACAGCATCGTGCCCGTCGGCCACGAGATCGTGCGCATCGACTTCACGCAGGACGAAGACGGCTTCTGGTCGGGCGAAACCTCCGTGTTTGCCTCAGACCTTGGCACACCGCTGCCAATCGTGTTCCATCCAAACGGCGACCTGTTTTACGCCACCTTTGGTGGCAACGGGCGCGTTCACGTGATCACGGCGTCGTGAGGCGTCATTGCCATGGCTGCCATTCGCCCGTCTCGTCACGGTGGAAGTACAGACCAGACCCTTGCGGATGCTCGAGGTACTCGTGCCCGTCTTCTTCGCTGATGGAGCCTTTGACGTCCGCCGACGGCACCGTGCCTCCTCGTGAGACGTCGTCCATCGGAGCCTCCATGGCCATGCGCATCTGGAGCGCAGCCTCACGCTCTTCGATGCTCGTGCCACTGGACAGGCCGAAATACACGTCACTGTGTGCGATGTGTTTGATGTCCTCGGGGCTTGCAACCATCAGGTCTTCAACGAGGGTGTTCAATTTCTCAAGGGTCGATTTGCTGATCTCGTTGTTCGCGTAGCGGGAGGACAGCACCGCTTTGAGTTCGCGGAGTTCGGCCCGGAGGGATTCAGGATTGTGGGAAAACCCTTGGACAAGGGACTTCAAGAACCCAAGCTCGCGCTCCTCCTCATGGCTCATTTTGTTGGACTTTCGTAGCACCTGCACCCAGCGGAAGGCATCAGGGAGAACGGAAGCAGCGGCGTTGGTCTGCAAGAACGCGAAGGCCGCAAGAAGGACGGCGCTCAGGCCCACCGTGGTCGTGACGGCCTGTTGATCACCTGACATCAGCCCTTCCATGAAGGAGGCATGCTCCTTCTCACATCCAAAACCGTCCACTTCGGTTCCAGCCGGGGTGTTCGGGCAAGCATCGGCGATGTCCATCACGCCGTCGCCGTCTTGGTCCGTCGCGCCAAGGTCAGTTCCGGGTCCGTCGCCGACGGGACCGTCGCCCTGTTGCCCGTCGTTGGACTCGTCCGAGGATTGGAATTGGTCGGCGATGCCATCACCGTCTGCGTCACGGCAACCAAAGTAACCGTCCATGATCGAGGTCCCGGCCACTTCAGGGCAGTAATCGGCCATGATGGCGCCTTCGACGTATTGGCCGATGCCCTTGCCGGTGCGTGCATCGGTCCAGGACGCGTTGCCCCAGTTGTCACCGTAGCCGTCACCGTCCACGTCGGACCATTGCGTAGGCAAGGCGGGAAAAGCATCGGCCGTGCTTCCTGTGGCGTTGTCGCCGTAGCCGTCACCGTCTGCGTCCATCCACTGGCTTGCATCGTTTGGGAACATGTCCACGAGGTCAGGGAAGCCGTCACCGTCCGTGTCGATGAAATCGTTGATCGTCGGGTTGGCGTCAGCGTTGTCGCCAATCCCGTCACCGTCCGAATCGGTCGTTTCGTTGGCATCGTTCGGGAACGCATCGGCGTTGTCGCCCACACCGTCGCCGTCTGAATCGGTGGTTTCGCTGGCGTCGAAGGGGAAGGCGTCGATGTTGTCACCTGCTCCGTCGCCGTCGCTGTCCACGTACTCAAACGCGTTGAAGGGGAACATGTCGGCGTTGTCACCGATGCCGTCACCGTCAGAATCCATGGTTTCGTCGGCATCGGTGGGGAAGGCATCGGCGTTGTCGCCCACGCCGTCAAGGTCTGAATCGATCCACTCGTTGGGGTCGCTCGGGAAGACGTCAGCGTTGTCGCCCACGCCGTCCCCGTCCGAGTCAACGGTTTCGCTGCCGTCGTTCGGGAAGGCATCGGCGTTGTCACCGACGCCATCCCCATCCGAATCCATGGTCTCGTTGGCGTCTTCTGGGAAGGCGTCCGTGTTGTTGCCCACGCCGTCGCCGTCGGTGTCGGTCCACTCGCTTGCATCGGTTGGGAAGGCGTCGTTCAGGTCGCTGGTGCCGTCGCCATCGGAATCGGGGCAGCCGAGTCGGTCGACCGTGGAGTTGCCCCATGTGCTCGGGCATGCATCCACGTCGCTAAGCACGCCGTCAACGTCAGGGTCATCGGGTGAAATGAACTGGAAGGGGTCCGCCAGCACGTGCTCGTGGCCATCCGCGTCCCAGATGCTGAGGCTGACGCTCTCGGCCTGTGAACCGGCCACCGGTGTGGCCACCACGATGGTGCTGTCGTCCATCACGGTGCCCGTCACGTTGCCGTAGGGGCCAAACTCGACGGTGATCTCGTAATTGTTCACCAGGCCAGTCGCCATGGTGGCGTACCTCAGGTGCTTGTTGCCGTGATCGCTGTAGGCGGCGTGGAGGTGGTGGTCGGCGTCGATGGTGAGGGCGTTGGATCGACCGACGTCGTTGCCACCGGTGCCGTCCACGGTGCTCGTGGCCCACGAACCCGAGGTGCTCCGCGTCGAGTACAGCAGGTCGTCGGTGCTCGACTTCCAGTGCAACACGTGCGGCCGGTCAAAGGCGTCAAGGAACAGCGACGTGTCGTCGGCCGAATCGCCGCTGATGCCGCCTTGGGACCACGATGTACCCGGCGTGCCTTCGGCGTAGCGAAGCCCGTTGCTGTTCTTCTGAACGATGAACACGTCGTCGTTGGACTTCACTTTGGTTTGCGTGTAATACCCGGGCGTGTTGGTGTTGGAATGCATGTATTTGTCCCAGGTGCCGCTTTCGTTGGTGATGTAGTTGAAACGGCTGTTGGTGTGGTCACGATAGGCCACGTGAACAGCATCGTTGGAGTCGACGTCGATCGAGGGGTAGCACCCAACCAGGGTGGAGGAGGTGTCCAGGGCCTGTTTGGTCCAACCAGAACCCGTGTCGTAAGCCAGCATCAGGCCGCCACAGACGTAGTCGGGCTTGTTGTACACAATGCGAGCAAGGTTGTTGGAATCAACGGCGATGTCCATGCCCCATCGGTCCACGTCGCTGGTGGTGTAGGGGATCGTCCAGTTCGTGCCGTTGTAGTGACGGTAGTGGAGGTATTCCCCGGTCACGAAATGGGCCACGTGGAGGTTGTCGGAACCGTCGACGACCATTTCCACCTCTCGGATGTCGGAGCTGCCGGCCGAGTACGAGACGATGACGGACCTGGTCCAACCACTTCCGTCGTTGATGGCGTGCTTGAGTTCGTGGGTGTCGTAATTCCAGTACACGATGTGCACGTCACCGTTTGACGTCACCGCAATCGCCTGGTCGCCGTAACCTCCCTGGATGTAATCCACCGTGGTGGCGGTCCAGCTGTGGGTCAAACCGTCGTCGTAGATGTTGTTGGTCGCCATCTCAAGGAAACCGGAGCCTGTGATCGTGACGTTTTGTCCGCCCGTGGTCCATCCCGAGGTCGGTGAGAAGGTCGCACTCAAGTTGCTTGAAGATCCGGTGTAGGCTGCTTGGGGCCCGTCCTGCAGCGGGGATTCTGAGGCGAAATGGCCGGCATGAATGGCCAGCGGGACCATCATGGACATCAGAAACATCAGGACGAGAGGAACTGCTTTCGACACTCCAGACATCAGCCATTTCTCGATGCTCACCCACTTATTCTTCGTGTATCAACGGTGTAACCTCGGGCCTCTTTGCGTGCATGATGGCCCGTCTCCATCATTCGAGCGAGGTCTCGCTGAACAGTCGGAGCACGACCACACCAGCGATGATCAGGCCCATGCCAACCAACGCCGCCGCATCCAACTTCTGGTCGTACACGACCACCGTCACCACCGCCAGGGCGGCAATGCCCACACCTGACCAAACCGCGTAGGCGACGCCAAGCGGGATGGTGTCCAAGGTCTGAGAGACGCACCAGAAGGAGCCGACGTAGCCGACCATCACCACGATGGACGGCCCGAGCCGCGTGAATCCCTCCGTGGCCTTGAGGCTCGAGGTGGCGATGACCTCGGAGACGATGGCGATGAGCAACCAAATCCACGCGTTCACGACTTCACCTCAGTCCAGCAGTTGGAGGATGTCTTCGGGCGGTCGGCCGATGACCGCACGCCCCTCGTGCACAAGCACGGGCCGTTGCATCGGTTTCGGGTTCGAGGCCAGCAAGGCGCGAATGGCGTCCACGTCAGAAAGATCGACCTCGCCCTCCACGTCGTTTGTGCGCACGATGCCGTCAAGCGTAGCGAGCAGGCTCAGGTCTTCATCGTGCACGCCATCCGTCAGGTAGCGGTGCTCTTCGAAGGTCACGCCGCGTTCCTTCAGCAGGGCCACGGCTTGCCGTGACTTCGAACAACGCGGGTTGTGGTAGAGCCGCATGGGTGCCCATCGATGGGCGAGGGATGAAGCCTCCCATCACGCGTCGTCTTGTCCAAGGATGACGTTGTAGGTGTGGGTAATCGGGCCGTTCCCATCGTACTCATCCGAGATGAAATTCACGTCTTCTTCGGCGGTGGTTTCCAGGTCGGCGTTGAGGACGGTCAACGTCAGCCTGCAACTCGTGCTGCAGATGTCGGTGTCGTGCTCATACAGGTGGATCGATTCGTCCAGCGTCCAAACTCCGTCTTCGACGCTTTCGGCCAACAGGCAAGCATCTGGCCCTTGTGTGGCAAGGACGCAGGCATAGGAAGGGGCTTCAGCCTCACCCGTATCCGTGATGGTGATTTCGAAACGGAACGCATTCGCTCCGTCTTGATTGCCGCTCCAGTCGTTGAATTCAACGCTGTCGAGGGTTGAATCAATGAGTTTGATTGACAAGAGTCGATCATCGGTGGATTCGGTCCCTTTGCCGATGCCCCTGTCCAAATATTCCGGGCCTTCACCAATTTCGAAAGAGGCCACTTGGGTTCCCTTGAATTCAGAATAAAGGGTGCAACCGGAGAGCGGCACAAACAGCAGCAGCACCGTCAGCGCGAACACGGAACATCGAACCATGTGGATGCCTGTGGCCCACGCCCAAAGAACCTCGCGGCGACATTCACCACCTGTTCGCCTTCGCTCGGAGCCGAGCACGTCAGGGAATCCATTTTCCGAAACGGTTCAGCATCCCTGGGCTCAATCTGATGCCGGTGCGTTCGGAAAAATCCACGAGTTTGGGGTAATTCTTCCCAAATTCCCGCCCATCATGCCATCCACCCAAACGCCAGAGGCGGATGTTGGGCGCTTCGCCATTGAGGATGATGAATTCAAGATACGAACTTCCGTTATCACCAAACTCAACATAGTGGTGCCCTACGATCGCAGTTGGCTCAATCCGAGTGAAGGTGAGTTTCGTGAACACGTCGTTCTTGCATTCGAATTCGATGACGCCCCCCAACTCCGCGATGAAATAGCGCCCGCAGATTTCATGCGTCTCCTCATTGAGTGGTCCGTCTTTGAACAAGGCGATGAGGATGAGGATGCCAAAACCGAGCGGGATGAGGAGGATGCCCAAGAAAAGCCACACGGTCTTCTCCGAGGGAGTGTAAATGTGGTTGCTCTCTTCAATCACGTAATCCGCTTGCCGTTCATCGGTGCAGATGGCCCAAGCCACGCGTTCGATGGTCGATCGTGCCTCGTCGGAGGCAAGGGTCGCCTCCAAGGCTGCAAATTCGTCCATGCCTCCAGCGAATTCTGACTGGTATTCACCGTTCCGGCGAATCTGGACATGATGTCCTTGGGAAATCAATCGGCGAGGTCGAGGATGCACGGCGCGTGGTCGCTGACTTCGAGCCCGGCTTGGCGGATGATGTCCACGGCGACGATTCGCTTGGCGGCAGCCGGGTTGCACAGGAGGTAATCGATTCGCCATCCCTTGTCGTCAGCTCGGGCGTTGCCTCGGTTGGACCACCAGGAGTAGGTCTTCTCGCCTTCACCCTTCACGTGACGGAAACTGTCGACCCACCCGTCGGCCAGCAGTTCCGTGAACCACGCGCGCTCTTGCGGAAGGAAACCGCTCGTCTTGGCGTTGCCCTTGGGATTCCAGATGTCGTCTTCGGTGTGAGCGATGTTGAGGTCCCCGACCACGACCACTGGGTGGTCTGCTTCGAGCCATGGCGAAAGCCATGCCCGCCATGCGTCCATCCAGCGCTCCTTGTACGCTTGGCGCTCCGGCCCGCCGCCACCGTTGGGCAGGTAGGTGTTGACGCAGACCAGCTCGCCGTGGCGGGTCACGAGGACGCGGCCCTCGATGTCGGTGGCGTCCTCGCCCCACGCGAATCCAGGAAGTACGTCTTGCTCGAGCGTGCTGAGCGTGGCCACGCCAGAGTACCCCTTCCTTTCTGCAGGGTGAAGGTGAACGGCGTGGCCCTCTGGCCATGACCAATCCTTCGGCAACTGCTCTTCGAGGACGCGGGTCTCTTGCAGCATCAACACGTCTGCCCCGATGGTCTCGATCCATCCGTCGATGCCCTTCCGAATGGCGGCACGCAAGCCGTTGACGTTCCAAGACACGAGGCGCATGCCACCCCGGCGTGTGTGGCGGGCCTTAGGCATCGTCACCGGACAAAGCGCTCCGAACGCGTGCGCGTGAAGCTTCGATGAGCGCATCGGAGAGCCCCATGTGCGGCTCGATGACGATCACGCCGCGCGCGCTCTCCGGACTTGGTTCGGTCATGGCCAGGTCAAGTCCGGCCTGGCGACGGTCCTCGGCCACGGTGCTCTGCCACCCGGCCAGATGGCGGTCCAGCCATCCTTCAAGCCGAGCCATGCGTGAGGCATCGTCCTCACCGTCTCGAGGAACGGCGATGGCGCTGAGGTGACTGAAGGCCGGTTCGGGATGGGGCAAGCGAAGCGCAACCATCCCCTCCTCGACGTCGATCAGGCCCTGGTGCTCGCCAAAAGGCACCGCATCCAGCAAGGCTTCGATGGTGCTCACCCGATGGGCGGTGCCGGTTTCGGCTTCGAGGAGCAACGCTCCTCGTCGCGGACCTGCCGCCACGACCACGAGGTCGGCCTGAACGTCACGCCCGTCCTCAAGATGGACGCAGCCGTCCTCAACGGCGATGACCTTGGCGTTGGTTTCGATGGGCACACCCACTTCGTCGAGGGCAGCGAGGATCCGTCCAATGAGGTCCGCCCACCCGGCATGAAGGAGCAGGCCTTGGCCCATGTACAGCGCTTCAGCACGGGCGCCAAGGTGGCCATGAACGGCCGGAAGCCCCCACCCCGCCAGAAGACGAGCGGCCTTGACCGCAGGCTCATCGGAGCGTGAGGAGGAGCGAAGCGCTCGACGGACGGCGGCGGTTGAGCGCACGCTTCGAAGCGAACGAAGCGGGCCATGGCCCACCATGTTGAGCCGGTGCGGGGCCAGCGCCACCGTGGCGGGCCGCGTGCGCGAAAGCCGCCGAACCAAGCGGTGCATGGTGCCTCCACGCAGGAGCACGTGAGGCCCGTGACCGAGGTCAGCATACCGACCGGGCGTGGTGGTGGCCCGACCTCCAAGCCGGTCCCGGGCTTCGAGAACGACCACCTTGTGGCCAGAGGACGCCGCCTCCAGCGCAGCGGCCAGTCCGGCGAGGCCACCGCCGACCACCACCACCCGCTGCATGCCCTTGCCGCACGATGGAACGGCATGGGCCTTCCGGAGAGCAGGGGTGCTTTCTTGAGGTCCTGCACGCATCGGTGGTCATGGGGAAGGGCGCCAAGGTGCCTCACGACCGAGGCCACCTGCTGTGGACGCCCACGGACGGGCCTTCCAATCGATTGCTCGCCAGCATCGATCGATGGGTCGGGGCCGTCCTCGCGGACGACGGCATTGACATGCCCCTCATGGGCCGTTCGGACACCGCCACCGCCACCGTCCTTGCGCGTTCAGAGGGCCTTGTGGCGGGCACGGCCGCCGTCGATCACTTGCTCCAGATTTGGGCGCCCGAGGTACGAGTCTCTTGGAGCGCCAGCGACGGCCGCCAAGTCGGAAACGGTGACGAGGTCGGGCAACTGACCGGCCCTGCCGATGTTTTGCTGGCCATCGAACGGTCCGTGCTCAACCTCCTCGGTCACCTCTCTGGCATCGCGACCTCTGCTCGAGCATGGGCCACCATCGCCCCAGGACAAGTGGCCTGCACACGGAAAACCGTGCTTGGGCTGATGGACAAATGGGCGGTCGATCTCGGGGGTTGCTTGACCCATCGCTTGAACCGAAAGGACGCGTTGATGCTCAAAGAAAACGACCTGGTGACCTACGGCGACGACGACATCAGCCGCGTCCAAGCCGCCGTCATGGCTTTGGAACCTGACGAAGATCATGCCTTCATCGAAATCGAAACGACCAGTGCGAAGCAAGCGCTGGCCGCCGCCTTGGCGTGGAACCAACACCGGTCCAGCATGGGCGACATGCCCTTGGTCATCATGCTCGACAATTTCGGACCGGAAGCCTGCAAGGACGTGGCCTCGGAAATGGAGGAACTGGGCGTGCGTGAACACGTCATTCTCGAGGCCAGCGGAGGCATCACCATCGAGGGATTGAGCGACTGGAAGGAAAGCGGCATGGACGTGGTCAGCACCAGCGCGGTCAACCGAGGTGTCGCGCCGCTCGACCTCACCATGCTCATGGACGGCGTGTGACGGGGGGCATCACGTGAACCCGATCGCCGCGGACCCGAGTCACCCGAGGTACGCCTCTCTTCTTCGTCGTCATCTCATCGAGGAGGCTGCAGCAGAAGGCTTGCTGGCGGGAAGTGCCATGATCGCGCATGGCCGCGGCGAGGCCTACGATTACCTCCTCGGCGAGCAAACCACCTTGTCCGCAGCCAGCGCCACCTTGGAAGCATACGCAAGGCTTCGCGCGGCCGAACACCCCGTCATTTCCGTCAACGGGAACACCGTGGCGTTGGCGGGCCGCGACCTTCTCCACCTCGCCTCGATGCTGTCGTGTCCGGTCGAAGTGAACATCTTCTATCGGACTCAAGCAAGGATGGACGGCCTGATGGCCAAGCTCGAGGGGTGGTGCGCCGAGGACGGCCTCCAGGTCGATGTCCTTGGTCGTCGCACGGACGGGCGCATCGAGGGATTGGAGGGCCCTCGGGCGCAGTGTGAGGCGGGCGGCATCGCCTCGGCGGACGTGGTGTTGGTGCCGTTGGAGGACGGCGACCGCTGCGAGGCGTTGGTGGCCATGGGCAAGACCGTGCTCGTGGTCGATCTGAATCCGCTCTCTCGTACCGCGCGGACCGCCACCGTCACGATCGTTGACGAGGTCGGCCGCACGGCCGCCGCCCTCCGGGCTCATGCGATGGCCGCTGAGTCGCCCAAACCCAACCCTGATTGGGACAACATGGCCTGTTTGCAAGCGTCCTTGGACGAGATCGCGGCCCACTTGAGCCATCGCTTCGAATGAAGCATTCAACGTTCGCGAAGCGCAGCAGCCAGGCGAGTGGCGATGCTGGTGCCGACCTGCGTGGTCGACGCATCGCCACCAAGGTCGTAGGTGAGTTGCGTGCCGTCACGGACGTGATCCGCGATGGCCGCGCCGACAAGTTCAGCGACGTCAACGAGGTCATCGTTGGCGTTTCGGCGACCCAACCAGTCCAGCATCATCTGGATGGAGGAAATGGACGCGATGGGGTTGACGATGCCCTTGCCCGCGTGCTTGGGTGCCGAACCGTGAACGGGCTCAAACATCGCGTGGTGATCGCCAATGTTGGCCGATCCGGCCATGCCCATGCCGCCTTGGAGCACGGCTCCAAGGTCGGTGGAGATGTCACCGAACATGTTGCTGGACACCACCACGTCGTAGTGCTCAGGGTTTCGGGTGATCCACTGCATGAACGCGTCGATGTAGCCGTAATCGCGCTCGATGCCCGGGTAGGCCTCTCCGACTTCGTCAAAGGTACGGCGGAAGAGTTGGCAGCCGCGCGTCACGTTGGACTTGTCCACGCAGGTGACCCGGCTGACGCCGTCTCCTGGCGCACCGCTTCGGCGTTGGGCGATGTCAAAGCCCATGCGGGAGATGCGTTCAGAACCCATCTTGGAAATCGGACGTGGGTCGTAAGCCACCTCTCCTTCGAGGCCAGGGAAGGTCATCTCTGGGGGCTCGTAGGGATCGCGGCCAGCAGCACGGTCGGCGCATCGGCGAAGCAGGCTGTGGTACAGGCCCTCGGTGTTTTCACGCAACACGACCATGTCGACCATGTCGTGATCCCAGACCTGCCGGAACGTGCCGTGAACCTTGTGCTTGACGCCTTCGTAAAGGCGGATAGGACGGACATTCGCGTAGAGGTCAAGTCCGGAGCGCATGCCCAAGATGACACCTCCACCTGCAAGGTCGCCGTTTTCGAGGCGTGCACCGGGAAGGCCGATGGCCCCGAGGAAAATCGCATCTGCGTCTTCCTTGACGCGGTCCCACGCGCCTTCTTCCCACTCGAGGCCGGTCTCTTTCCAGACCTGACCTCCGCAGGGGATTTCGTCGAACACGAACCCGTGGTTGGTGTGTTCCATCACGGTCTCAAGGATGCGCACGGCCTCAGGGGCGACCTCGCGGCCCACGCCATCCCCGGGGAGCACGGCAATGCGGTGGTCGCCCATGGCCGCGCCACGGAGAACTCCCTCTTGAACGGAACCCCTGTGTTCAACGGGCCACAAGAGCCCGGTTCTGATTCCCCGCCAGCACCATACTTCATAGTCCGTCACGAAGACTTGTGTTGACCATGACGACGGAGCGAGAAGGACGGAACCCCCTCCCCGCTGACGCCCTGAACGGGGCCGTCGCCCGACTCATCGACACCATGGCGGGGATGGATCCCGAATGGACCTTCGAGGCCTGGCTCGAGGAGGCCGCCGAACAACATCTGGACCTCGTTGAGGCGGATTTGGCGCGGGAACGGTTGCGCTTGGAACAGCGGCTCCACCGGCTCGAAGCGGTGCAACGGCGCATGGCCGAGGAAACCGACACCACGGCCGGCGTGCAAAGGAACCTCTTCGATTGTTTTGAACCGGTGAACGACGCCGCGTTCAGCGCCCTTGGACGCCGATCTTCTGAGGCGCGTGCGCAAGGAGCCCAAGAGGTCGAAGATTTCCACCCGGCCCGCCTGTACATCGACCTCCTTCCCGGCGAGGCCACCGACGACCCGCTTCTCGCCGTCTGTGCCAGCGCCATGCTCGGCGTGGTCGACGACGTCTGCCGGGAACACGAAGGCGTGGCCACGTTGAGCCAGATTTTCGAAGGCATGCTGAACCTTGGCGTGTCGCCGGATGAAATTGACGAAGCTCTCGACCATCTGTTGACGACCGAGCTGCTGCTCGAAATTGACGACGATGTGTTTGTGCCATGCGTTGGGTGAGTGACCCTCTTGTCCATGTCCCGCCGTGAGGCCGCCGAACGTTGGAAATCCGCCGTCGAGGGCGAAGCCAAACTGCGCAGCAGAACCTCGTTTGGTATCGCCATCATCGTCCTCGTGTCGGGGCTGATTGGCAGCATCGACCTCCGCTATGGCATCGGCGCCGTGCTCCTTCTGGGGGTGCTCTTCCAGTTCTCATTGGAACGGATGCGTGAAACCTTCCGTGTGGCTGCCGAATCAAGCCGACAGCGCTTGGGTTGGGAAGAAGAGGCCATCTCCACGGAGGAATTGTTGGCCCGCCTGAACCGTTTCTTGGATCAGCGGTGAGGTCATGGCGGAACGCACCCGTCGTCCCCCAGCGTTGGCCGTCTTTGCCTCGTTCTGTTTGGTGGTTGTTGGAGCGGTCGTCTGGGAGATGCAAAGCACGGAACGCCAAGCCATTGGGCATTGGCTGAGCGTCACGCTGGTGATGGCTGGGTTGCTGCTCCTGTACGTGGCATCCAGCAAGGCCAGGGGCGAATTTGAGGAAGAATGGACCGAATTCCAATCCTCGGAGGGGGGCCGTGGATCAGACCCTTCTGGGTGGACGGCAGGTCAGACGGATTCAGATCTCGGTCAGGGCCAGCGCCGTGACGCCATGGTGTCATCCGAAACGTATGATGGACTCGAAGGCCCACTCCGCCCTTCGGAACTGTTGCGGGCTGAGGCCGACAAACGCTACGACGAGGTTGCGGCAGCACGTTGGGCGGCGAGCGAAGCGAACGACCCGGACCTCAAAGAGGCCGGCTTCGAGCGCCTTGGCGATCTTGTTGCCGCGAACAGCTTGACTGGGCCGGGACCGGAGGACACCTTCCGCCATCTCAGTCAGGTTTCGGAACCGGAGGAGCCTTGAACAACGTTAGGTTGCGAGGCACGTGAACGTCAAGGCCATCCTTGTAGCGGGCGGCCATGGCAGCCGTTTAGCCCCGTTCACCCGCTACACGCAGAAGACCCTGCTTCCCATTCACGAGCGTCCCGTCATCGATTATGCCTTGGGCACCATCCGTCGGGCGGGCATTCAGGACATCACCATCATCGCCAACCGCTTCATCGGACAAATCGCACAGCACGTGGGGACCGGTTTGCCCGGCGAACGCATCCACTACGTGATGGAAGAGGAACCACTCGGTGTGGCTTACGCCCTCGGCTTGGCTCGTCCGCACAACGAAAACACCCGCTTGCTGATCTACTTCTCCGACAACATCACCACCGTTGAGCTCGCCGGTCATGTCGCCGCCTTCCGTGAGGCGATCGACCCTCCTGGGGCCGTCCTGCTCGCTCGAGAGGAACCTGATCCACGTGCGTTTGGCGTGGCCGTGCTGGACGCCGCCGGGCAGGTGGTGGACATCGTGGAAAAGCCAGAGGTTCCCCCTTCGAATTTGGCCATCGGCGGCATTTACCTCTACGACGAGCGGTTCTGGGGCTTCGTCGACGAAGCCGTTTCAGCAAAAGGCGAGGCCTTTTCCATCTCTGACATCAATCGGGCGTACGTCGAACATCGTGCGGCGTCCCTGCTCAACGTGGGAGAAGAAACGTGGATTGATTGCGGAACGCCCGCGACCCTGCTTCAAGCCAGCATCATGGCCAAAGAGGGCAAGTTGGACCCTCGCCCGCATCGGGACGAAATTCAGGAGGATTGAACGTGAAGGTCGGCATCATCGGTGCAGGCATGGTCGGAGGCGCCATCGAGCATTGTTTTGCAGACGCGCACGACCTCTACGTCCACGACCCAGCGCGAGGTACGACCCTCAGCGACGTCATCGACCACGTTGAGATGGCCTACATCGCCGTCCCTACGCCCCCCCACCCCGAAACAGGAGCCTGCGACACGAGCATCGTCGAGGGCATCCTCGACGCTTTGCCAGAAGGGTTCACGGCGGTGATCAAATCCACCGTGGTCCCCGGCACCACGCAAGCGTGGCACGAGCGGTATCCCCACCTGAAGTTGGCCTATTCTCCCGAATTTTTGGTGGAACGGCAACGGCTGCATGACTTCGCGAATCAGGACATCCTTGTGTGCGGAACCCACCATGCGGACGTGGCGGAGTTGGTCTTCCAACAGCACCGTGAAGCCGGTGTGCTCAGAACGGACCAAACCTTCCAGGTGACCCCCACCCAGGCGGAATTGGTGAAGTACACCAAGAACACGTTCTATGCGCTGAAGGTGACCTTTGCCAACCAACTGTACGACATCTGTCAAGGGCTCGGTGAAGACTGGTACGCCATCCGCGACATCATCACCTCACCCCAAGCGCAGCCCATCGGTCCGTCCCATCTGGATCCGATCTTCGGACTGTACCGTGGATTTGGCGGAAAGTGCCTCCCGAAAGACAGCCTCGCTCTTGGGGTGCTCGCCGATTCGCTCGGGGTGAAGTACGACATCATGGACGCCATGCAGCAGGACAACGCACGGCTTCGAACGACGTTGACGGGCAAGCCCTCGGACGTCGTCACCAACGACGATTGATCAGACGGCATGGAGTTCGAGCAGTTCCATCGGAACGACGTCAAGCGTCCTCTGATGGGTAGCCTCAAGGTCCACCGGGCAGGCTGAACCCGCCTCAGCCGCTGCTCGCCACGTGGCTGCACAGACGCACCATTGGTCCCCTGGTTTGAGGCCCGGGAAGTTGAATTGAGGGGCGGCTGTCATCAGATCGTTTCCCGCGTCTTTTGCAAAGTGAAGGAAGGCCTCGTTGACGATGCAGCACACGGTGTGGAGCCCCCTGTCGTGTTCATCGGTGTTGCAGCAACCGTCCCGGTACCATCCGGTCAGAGGGTCGATTGAGCACGCTTCCAGCGGTTGACCGTGAACGTTCAGGGAGGGGTCCATGGCCATACGAAACCCCACGTCCCTCTTTGACCCTCGTGCTGAACCCTGCGACGGCGACGGTTGGGACCCGCCGTGTTCGTGCTGCAGGCGGCGGCTTCGCCGTTGGGTTCTTGAGGGGCGTTGCAGCCTCCACCCCATGCTGCCTGACACCCTGCACAAGCTTCCCCAAGAGGAGCGGTTTGCCTACGCCAAGGTGTTGGCGTTCATGACCCGCGTCGACAACGAACTGACCGTGGATGAAATGGCCATGTTTGAACAGCGGCTCGGTACGGCGCTCCTGTCCCCCAATCAACGCAAATCCATCCGTTCTGCGCTCAAGGTGCCTCCGCCCCTCGAAGAGTGCATGCAGGACCTCGGTCCCGAAGCAGGTCGTCTCGCGCTCCGTGATTCGGTGCTGATGGCCGCGGCGGACGGCAACGTCGACGAGGACGAACTCGAGGCCTTGAACGACATCGCGAACCACCTCGGTCTCGCCGAAGGCGCCGTGGACCGGTTGCTCAAGTGGACCGAAGACGGGTACGCCTGGATGAACGAAGGCTACGCTCTTCTGAACGACTTGGCGTGATCACGTGCTGCTGGCGACGGCCCTCGACCTCCCCGTCGAACAACGTCACGCGTTGGTGGAGGTTTTGGTGGCGGTCGCGGCTGCCGACGGAGCCATCGTGGCCGAGGAAGCAGCCTGCGTTGAGTCGATCATGGGAGCGGTCATGCTGCATCCCGAAGCCCGCGCAGGCCTGCGCAACCAACTCACTGATCCCCCTTTGTGGTCTGCATCGCTGGCTGAAATCGACGGGGAGCACGCGCGCACGGTGCTGTTTCTTGCGGCCTATGTCGCTGCGGTGGACGGGGATTATGACGACGAGGAAGTCCGCCTTCTTCGTCAGATGTGCGAAGCGCTTGACGTCGGTACGGACGTGCTTGACGACGCCTTCACGTGGGTCGAATCCGGGTTGAACTGGATGGCCTCGCTGCACGAGAACGCGGCGTGAATGCCGGATTCCGGACATTTCGACATCGTAAGGAGCAGGCTTTATACGGGTTGGCCCGATGTTTGGAACGCTCGAATCGGGAGGACGTCATCATGGGACTTCACCCGAAAATCGGCATTACCGGCTTGCCACGCTCAGGCAAATCTGCGGTCATGAGCAAAGTACTCGACATGATTGTCGACGAGCGCGTTCGTGAGCTGCGGATGCGTGGCGGAGACCCCAACACCCTCATCACCGCTGGGTTGCGCATGGAGCCGATCCTCGAAGGAAGCGAGCGCCAGGGCTACAAGATCATCGA
>QQSJ01000053.1 GCA_003602635.1 Candidatus Poseidoniales archaeon | reverse complement strand
CGTCGGGCCCTCGACGAGTTCGTCATCCTTGGCACCACCACCAACGTCGCTTTCCTCCGTGATTTGTGCGACCTTGACGCGGTGGTGTCGGCCACCACGTCGACCACCACCCTTGACGACGCCTATCCAAACGGATGGGAGGCTCAGCCCGCCTCGGAGGCGGTGCTGGCGCTCGGGGCGGTGTTGGCCTCAAGCCGTGGCGTCACCCGCACGGGCAACGACGGCCCCTCCGGTCCAACAAGCCCCTTCCTTTCTCTCAACAGGAGGTATCCGTGATGGTTGACCTTCGCACAGGCGACGACGTGCACGAAGTGCAACCCATTCCTCGTGGGGACGGGTGGGCCGTCGATGGCATCCAGGTCACGCCGATGGCCGACGGCCGCTGGGAAGTGAGGCAAGGCGAGGTCGTTTCGCTCGCCCATGGCACCCGCATCGGGGACGTGGTGTGGATGCACATCAACGGCCGAGTGCATCGAATTGAGGTCGTCGAAGCAGGAGCCGGTGCGGCAGAAGAAGAGGGAAGTTTCTCTGCACCCATGCCCGGTGGTGTGCTCGATGTTCTCGTGGCCACCGGCGCTGAGGTCACCGCGGGGCAGGCCCTTCTGGTCCTTGAAGCGATGAAGATGGAACACCGCATCACGGCCCCATACGACGGCCGTGTCATGGCCGTTCACGTCGCCCAAGGCGACCGCGTCCAGCAGGGCGAACTGCTCCTCGAAGTCGAAGCCTCAGAGGCTTGACCTGCCCTTTCATTGCGCTGCAGTGCGATGGGGCTATGTGGTTGTGGCCTTGGCCTTGGCCATGGGTGCACCCCACATCGTGTTTGGCTTCAGGCCCACGGTGTTGGTGGGGCTCCTGCTCTCCGTCGTTCTGGCGTGGCTCTTCTGGCAGGTGATCGTGCCTCGTCAATTGCAAGGATTGCGCGTGGCGTTCCCCACGGCCGAAAAGCGGTACGAAGTCCACAGGGTGACCGGTTCGACCCGGGAAGCACGCCGCCTCTTGCGCACCTCCGGCATGCGCTTTGGTGTGGTGGCGTACTTGCTGGCTTTCGTTGGAGCCGTGCTCTTGCTGGTTGAAATTGGGCTGATTGAATTCGGCTTGCAAGAAGGCTTCTCAGCGATCAATTTCGGGTTGGCGTTGGTCCTCATTTCCATCACCGGTGTGACCTCAATCGGCGTGGCCCTCTCTGCTCAAATCCTGCCTTCTCAAGGCATGCAGCGTGCCATCATGCACCACCGTGACCCTGGGCGGGTGCGCGCCAGCGTCCTGCTGTTGGGCGCCTGGCTTGCCCTTGTGGTGTTGGTCTGGACGTTGACCAACAGCGTTGAGGCACAATGGAGGTTGAGCGTGACCCTGCTCGTGGCCTTCTTTCCTCCCGTGATGGCGTACGGACGCGTGCTTGGTTCGTCGTGGCACGCCATGCGGTACGCGAACAAGAACGTCGCCGCAGGACGCGCCTCCCCGTTCCAAGGCCATGACCCGTCACCACGTCAGCAGGCCGTTGGGCTCCTGGTCAACGTCAACCTGATGGCCATGCCCATCGTGGCGATCAACACCCTCGTCAGCCTCGTTGTGATGTTGGCTGCACCGGGGGTGTTTGTGCATTCAGACCGCGTGGCTGCCCTGCCAGAATACAGGGAGCAAGCCACGGTGATGGAAGAAGGTGGAGCGCTCGGTTTCTACGCGATTGAGGCGTTGTCCTACGTCGAAGATCCCGCTCTGCGTGCGCCGCTCGTCGCCATGGTGCTCCTCTTCCTTCTGCTGAACGTGGCGGTCGTCGGGGTGCTTTTCGTCTACGAAGTGGCGAGGATCATGTTCCTTGACGTGGCGGAAGTGTCCGGTCGCGGAGGCATCCACATCACCGACAGCCGACTTCTGCGAGCAGAAAGAAGCCAACAAGCGAAGGTGCTCAACTTCTGCTTCACAGGTTTCGCAGGCCAATCCATGTTGCTCGTCGCCTTGGCCATCCTGACCTTTTGGGATTCGGTGAACCTCCCAGGTGGAGCGGGGTGTGGACGATGGGAAGACACCGTCTGCACCGTGGTGGAAAAGGATGCCCTCGAGGCTTTGACCTGGATGTTAGCTTCGGGCGGGCAAGTGGCCTTCCTCGTGATTTGGCTTCGATCATTGAGCATCGGGCACCGCATCAACGAGGTGTCGTTCGACGCCGGAGCCGGTGAGAACCGACGCCGGCTTGAATCGATGGAAGACGTCATCTTCCTCAGAAAGGGAAGTTGGTTGCCGATGCTCGCCAATGACGCGTGGCCGAAGGCCTTGGAACGGTTTGACGAGGCCGGGACAACCATCGCTGAACCGTCCCTCCAGGGCATTGAGCTCAGCCGTCGCACCATGGCTCGCATGGAACTCTACGCAGCGCTCGGCCGATGGGCGGAGGCCGAACAACAAGCCGTGTCCTTGCTGGCCCTTTCCGCCCAATCCGGTGGCGGCCACGCTCGCGCGCTTCTAGTGGCTGCGTCCATCGCCCAACGGGACGTGTCAGAGGCCAAAACCCGCCTCGGTATGATGGCCTCCGACGACCTGGAAACCAACCGCTTCCGTTGGTTGTTGTCCCTGCTGCAACCGCGCTCGCGCATCCTCTCTGAATCCGTCATAGCCAGCCTTCTGGTCGATCCCGTCACGCGGCGAAACATCGATCTGATTGAGCGAACACAACGCGGGACCGCCCTCGGACCACCTCCGACCCGTGACGACCCAATGGTCCGCCGTGCCCTCTTAGGAGACTTGGCACGCTTGAGGCTGCAAGGCGATCCTGACCGCGCGCTGACCTTGCTCGATCGCCACTTCGACACGCACGAAATCGCCCCTTCGGATTGGCTTCACGGGGAAGCCGTGCGCATCCTCCTCCACCTTGACGCCGGGCGTGTCGCCACAGCTGCGTCCCTTGCCACTGCGCTCCCACAAGCCGCGGCTCGCCACCCTCACATGCGCGCCGTGCTCGCTCATCTCGGAACCCTCGGTCAAGCCGAGTCGCCTGCGACCGAGCAAACGGGCATGACGTGGCTTGACGAAGGCCCGGGGGACTGGGTCAGCAGGTGGCCCTCGATGCACGAGGCCTCCACGCCTCCCCTCTGGACGAACCGGGCGCTTCGCTTGCATGCGTGGTCCGCCAACGCCTGGTCGCTGCACGACGCAGCAGAGGGCTCCTCAACGATGGTCGGCGCACTCGGTCGGGCCGGGAAAAAGACAGAACCCCTGCTCGTTGGGAAAACTCCCCCAAAGGGCCTGCACCTGCATTTGTGCGGATTGCTGGTCGACGTGGGCGGGTATCCCTTTGACGTTGGACTTCCCGGTACGCTGGACATCGACGCCGCTCGAGCAGCGGGCCTTCTTGGATGATCAGCACCTTCGGCGAAGCCGCTCCATCGCAGCGTCGGTTCCGGTCAGGGCTTCGAGGGCTTCTGCGGTCATGCCGCGTTTGATTGACGACGCTGCCTCGCCAAGCAGGCGTTCCACGTCGAGGCGGTCTTCGTCCCCGACGCCGATGTCTGCGGCGTCCACTTGCGCCCTCAGCTGCTGCCATTCCTCGCGCAGGAAGTCCAGAAGTTGCTCGGCTTCCCCTCGGTCGCGTTCCTGCGCGTCGAGGTCGTTGGACAGGGCGTCCAAGGCACGGCGGGCCTGCGTCCAACGACGTGCTTCTGCATCGGCTTCGATGGTGGCCAATTTTTCCTGCCACGCTTCCGCGTCTTCATGTCCTTCAAACCGTTGTTCGATGGTCGAACGTTGACGGAGGGCACGACGAACCACGTCCATGGCTTCGCGTTCCACCGTGAGGCTTCGACGGATGCTCTCCGCGATGCCAGCGGCTTGACGCCCGTCGCCTGCCTTGAGGGCGTCTTCGGCTTCCTCAAGACGAGCGTGGTGAGGTTCGAGGTCGAGGCCATCGGCCGCTTCAACGGCCCTTCGTGCGTCTGCAACGAGGCCTTCTGCGTCCTCGTTGGCTTCCTGTTCTTGCGCCACCTGGTCGGGGATGGCCATGACCAACTCGAAGGCTTTCATGGGGTCTTCCTTGGCCATGCGCTTCTTGGCTTCCGCCAGCGCTTCGTGCAGGTGAGCGAGGTGGTCCTCCGTCCTGTCCGCAAGCGCAAGGGAGGCGGCTTCGATGGCCTCTTGCGCTTTGGCCCACCACGCGACCACGGTCTCCGCACGGCGCTTGGCCTGCCTGAAGAGCGACTCGCCCTCCCGCAGTGAACCAAGTTCGACTTCTCGTCGGGCGGCGTCGAAGGCACTCCGTGGCCGACGGACCGTCGGCGCTACGGCCTCGGCCTTTTCCACCGCGGTCAACGCGTCCGCTTCGATGGCCACGACGTCCTTTTCGAGGGAGATGGTCCGGTCCACGTCCTCTTCTGCGTCATCAAGCAGCCTCATGCCATGTTCGGGATCGCTGAATCCTTCCACGGCCGCGGTCCTCACCAAACTCGTGGCTTGGTCCACCCTGCGACCTTGGGCTTTCAGTTCCAAAAGACGGTTTTCGAGTTCATCAAGCCGGACCTTGAACCGTTTTCTGAGGCCACGTTGCTCGTCTTCGATGAGCCACGAGCGCAGCGTCACGCCGATCGCAAGCAGGGTGATGATGGCCCCCGCAGGATCGTTTTCCGCGCCAACGTCGGTGCGGAGCCCAAACCACACGGACGCCACGGTCACGGCTCCCGCGCCCGTCAGCAACGCTCTGTAGCGCGCCTCCCGGAACCCTCCGGAGAAGGCGGTCCTTGCCATGCGGTAGAGCACAGCAGCGATGAGCGCCAAGGTCAATCCTGCCGCAATCCGTGCTTCGAGGTCGGTTTCGGTGCTACGGAACGCAAGGAACAACACGCTCGGCCAAGCAATGGCGGCCGCGGCTGCGGCTCGTCCGGTGGCCTGCGGCTGTCCGCTGGCGTGGTCGTGGACCAGCGTGCCGCACAGCAGCACAAGGGCCGGCAATCCGAGGACGGCGAAGGGGGCTCCGTCTCCGGCCATGACGGCTTCAACCCCGGGCCATGCAAGCCAGAGGGCTCCGATCATCACGACTCCGGTGGTCAAGGTGGCCACTTGGCCAGCCCTCCGGGCGCGCTGCTCGCGCTCCGCCTCAATGGCGGCTTCGAAGTCCATCCATGCCTCCACGTCCCTCGGTCGTGGAGGGAGGGGATGAACCTTGGTCATGCTCGAGCATGGCGCCACCGCTCTCGTAATGTTCATGGGTGGACCTCAACGGAGGGTTCCGAGGACGTTGAATGACCGGGCTCATCACGATGGCAGACCTGACCAACGAAGACATCGTCGAAGTGCTGGACGCGGCCGAGCGGCTGCTGCCGGTTGCTCGGGGCGATGCACAGATGCCGCTGCTCTCCGGACGCATCCTTGGGAACCTGTTCTTCGAGCCAAGCACCCGGACGAGGATGTCCTTTGAGACGGCGATGAAGCGGCTTGGTGGCGACGTCGTCAACCTCGGCGACGTCAGCACGTCCTCCGTGGTGAAGGGAGAGACGCTCTTCGACACCATCCAGATGGTCGATGGATACACCGACATCATCGCCATGCGCCATCCTCGTCAAGGCGCGGCACGCTACGCTCAGGACGCCGCCCGTGTCCCCATCTTGAACGGGGGCGACGGCGCGGGTCACCATCCCACTCAGACGATGCTCGACCTCTTCACGATTCGACAAGCTCACGGCCGACTCGATGGCCTTGACGTGGTGCTTGCTGGAGACCTCCGATACGGCCGCACGGTTCACTCCTTGTCGCACGCTTTGGCCCGCTTTGATTGCCGCCTGGTGCTGGCCAGCCCCGAATTGTTGCGCATGCCGCCTGAGATCGTCGAAGACCTCCGTGCCTCAGGGGCCTCGGTGGTCGAGACCACGGACTTGTACGGTTCATTGGACGGCGCTGACGTCGTCTACATGACCCGCATTCAGAAGGAGCGCTTTGCTGACGAAGACGAGTACATCAAGGTTGCAGGCGCGTACAAGTTGCACGCCAAGCACCTCGGCGAAGTGCGCCAGGACATGATCGTCATGCATCCGCTTCCTCGGGTGGACGAAATTCACCCAAGCGTCGACGAAACGCGGCACGCACGGTACTTCGAGCAAGCCTTCAACGGCGTGGTGACGAGGATGGCGCTGCTCTGCCGTTTGCTTGGCGTTGACGTGCCCGGAGGTGAGGCCTGATGTCCAATGAATCGAACATGCGACGCGTCACCGCAATCCGCAACGGTACGGTGATCGACCACATTCCTGCAGGCAGCGCCCTTCGGGTGCTGGAACTGCTCAACATCGGGCAAGGGACGTCGGTCCCCGTGTCGTTGGTGATGAACGTCCCCTCGAAGAAGAAGGGCGCCAAGGACATCGTCAAAGTGGAAGACAGGGAATTGACGCAAGCTGAACTCGACCGACTGGCCTTGGTGGCGGAAGGCGCCAGCGTGGCCATCATCCGAGCGTACACGGTGGCTGAAAAACTCGAGATCACTCTTGGCGACGAGATCACCGACGTGGTCCGGTGCACCTTCTCGAACTGCATCACGCAGAATTCAAGGGAGCCGCTCCCTCACCGACTTCGCGTGCTTTCGAAAGACCCCCTCCAAATCCGCTGCCACTACTGCGGACGTCCGCAAGACCTCAATGAGTTGGTCCAGAACGTCATTTGACGCCGACCAAATCGCGCATTTCGCAGGCCTTGCAGACGGGTCGTGAAGACACGCTTCCACAGCGTTCGCACGTTCGAATGGGTTGAGTCTCCGCCTGCTCAGGCGGCGTCATGGCGCGGATGGCATCGAGGCTGCGGACAAGGCCATGGCGCGTCCCGGGGCGGTCCTCTTCGAGCGTGGCGACGACGTCGCGCATGCGCCAACGGAGCGCGCCTTCTGCGTTGGGGCACACTTCGTTGTGAATGGGAAGGTCCCGGTGGAGCGCCACCAGGTGGACTTCCTGTTCTGGAATCCAACGCAGCGGGACAATCCGAGGCGCCAACCCTTCCGCAGGCCGGTCCGTGTGTGGTGCCAAGCGTCGGCTCCGCTCCACTTCTCCTGCGGTGAGGTTCATCAGCACCGTTTGAGCCATGTCGTCGAGGTTGTGGCCGAGCGCCACCACGTCGGCCCCGACCATCTCCACCAAGGCGTTGATTCCTTGGCGACGGAAGACGCCGCAATACGAGCATGGAAGGCGCGGGGCTTCTGGGTGGCGATCAAGGATCGCGTTCAGGTTGGAGGTGACTTCGTCCATCGCCAGAAACGCCTGGTCTTCGAAGGACGTCGTGATGAACTCCACGTCCAGCATCTCGCACAATTGCGCGGCCGCTTCGATGGACGGTGGGCGATAGCCTTCGATGCCTTCGTCGACGCAGCCTGCAACGATGCGCACGTCCGGTCGGCCGCCGATCAAATCCACCAGCATGGAGAGCAGAACGGCCGAATCTTTCCCGCCTGAGATGGCCACCAGCACCGTGGTCGGGCCATCGATGTTGAGTTGCTTACGAAGCTCCCGGCCCACTTTCTTGCGCACAGAACGGTCCAGGTGGTGCTCGCACAGGCTTTGCCCGGAGTACGCCTGAGTGACCACGGCGGGCGCACGGCACACGGAACAGGCCGGGACCTCGAACGCAGACGCCACGTCGGGGCGAGCCGGCCTGTGCTGAAGAGTCTACCTTTCTCTGGCCTCTCAATAACCCAATTGAGAAATCGATTTTACAATTGAGATTCTGTTTTCCTCATTGGCGACCGTGGCCAACCCTTGCCTTGGGCTTCCCGTTGTCCGGTTTTCAGAAATTCTTGGCCATGTATGGTTCGCGTTCTGAATTGGATTGCGAAAACCACCTCTTGGGCCCGTTCGACGGGAAACATCTTGAAACCCCCCGTGGCGGCTTGCCCTTCGATGTCGATGTTGTCACGTTTGCTCACGGCCTTGGAGCAGACCACGGGAGCTGATGCAGCCTCCCTTCACTCAGGTGCGGATGCATCGGCGTCCCATGCCCTGTTTGAGAAGGCCAACCACCTGTCCACCATCGGGGGCTTGGGCGGCTGTTTGCAACTCTACGTGGAAGGGGATCGGGCGACGTTGTTGGACGACGTCGGTGACGGGCGCCATCTCCGGTTGGAGGGCGCACCAGGCCACTTTGGGCGATGGAGGCACGCCATCGAGCGACACAGGCCTCTGATCGGTCGTATACCCGAGGAGGTGGCCTGATGTTCACCATGCCTCCGGGCGTTGAGGTCGAAGACGAGGTCGACGTCACGTCTCTGTTTCCTTTCGAACACGGGGTGGTGACCACATGGATTGGTCGCCGACGGACCCCAAGCGGGCATCGCCTCGTGCGTGGCCGCCGTTGCGTTGGCTGGGTGGCCGAGGACGACAAAGGACTCGTTTTCGGAGCACCTGCTGGTGATCGTCTCAACACCATGGAGGCGGAAGCAGATCACGTCCGTCATCAGGCTCAATCCTACACCCTCAACGAGTTTGCTGCCTTGGTGGCCCTCATGCCGCATGCTGCGGTGCACGCCGTGGACATCGAAGGCCTCCCAAGCGGGCCGGGTCCCGCGCGGCGCCTTCTCTCACGCTCTGCTGCCGTGATCATGGCAGGTTTGTCTGCGGACGAGGAAGTGCTTGGTGCTCTGTTGGTGGACCGAGGCTTGCTCATCGATTCAACCGGTGATTTGCCGCAAGATGCGACATCGTTGGCCACCTTGGTCGCCGACACGCTTCGAACGCGCCAGTCCATCATGGGCGGTCTTGGCCTCCCCGAGGAAGGGCACTGGTCCTTGGCCACCCCGCAAGGCTCTGTGCTGCTTGCGTCAGCCAGCGACCTCGGATTGGGCGTGTGGACCACAGCAGGGGCCGACCACCGACGCTTGCTCCACCGTGTGTCCTCCAACGTCGCCGGTCAACCCGACGAGGACGGTCAAGTCGGGCATTTGCCCGAGGGTTTTGTCCTGCGTGAAGGCAAGAGTGGCCCTGACGCCATCCTGTCCATGCTTCGCGTGGCAGGCGAAGAGGACGTCTACGGGCATTTGAGCGTTGGAGCTGGCGAGCGAACCACCGCCGTGGTGCTTCTGCGTGGGCGACCGGTCGGGATGGTGTCGTCGACCGCAGGAACGCTGGAAGAAGCGGTGCATGACCTGACGGACCGAGCCCGAGTGGCCCGCCTCCACCAACTTCCCCTCGATGCCGTCATCGGTGAGGGAACCGCCAACGTGGCAGGATTCACGCTGAACGCGTTCGGCGCGGCCTTGTCGACCGTACGAACGCGTTCAGAAGCCCGCAAGACGACCCTTGCGGCCCGCTTTGAGGACCTCCTTGGCTTCGACGCAGGTTTGGAGCGAATCGCGCCCAAGGTGACGCCCGCAGAGCAGATGATTGGGCAGGATGCCCTTGAGATTGACCGCGGAGGCGCCTTGGTCATCGACGCCGGATACAGGCAACGTTTGGAGAAGGCGGAGCATCGCGTGGATGAACTCGAACGCGAAAGCGCTGCCTTCCAAGCCCGCCTGAAGTTGGCCGAAGAAGCACGCATGCGAGCGGAAGTCAGCGAACGTGAGGCCCTGGAGGCACGTGGCGATGGACGCACCAAAATCGAGGGCCTTGGCCACGACATGGACCGTCTCAAACTCGACACCGCCGACGCCATCACACGGGCTGAGACGGCCGAACAGCGGGCCGACCGTCTGGTGCGGCGCACCACAGAACTGGAGCATCAATTGGAATCCCGCGCAGGCGAACTCGCTCGCGCCTTGGCTGATTCGTCCTCGCGAGGTGAACTGGCGGCGAGCATTCAACGCATGGCCGAAGAAGAGGCCACGCTG
>QQSJ01000052.1 GCA_003602635.1 Candidatus Poseidoniales archaeon | reverse complement strand
CTGGCCAAGATCAAGCTCCCCGACGGCGACACCACGATGGTCGTCGCCACCGAAGGTGTGGCCATTGGTTCCTCGATTGCCATCGGTGAGAACGTCACCCTGAAGCCCGGGAACATCACCAACTTGGCGAACATCCCTGAAGGCACTGCGGTCAACAACGTGGAACTCCGTCCCGGCGACGGTGGAAAGATTGCACGCTCCGGCGGCAACTCGGCCATCGTCGAAGGTGCTGTGGGCGACAAGATTCGCGTCCGCCTCCCCTCCGGCTCCCTGAAGATGCTCCCCGGCACCTGCCGCGCCACCATCGGTGTCCTCGCTGGACACGGGCGCAGCGACATGCCGCTGCGCACCGCCGGTGCTGCTTACTACAAGGCCAAGGCCCGTGGTAAGCTCTACCCACACGTCAGCGGTGTGGCCATGAACCCCGTGGACCACCCGCACGGTGGTGGAAACCACCAGGCCGTCCACGGTCCCAACTCCGTCGCCCGCGGCACCTCTCCCGGTGCCAAGGTCGGTTTGATCGCCCCACGCCGCACGGGTCGAGGTCGCGGCAAGTCGAAGCAAGGTGAGTGAGCATGGCGAAGAAGAAGAAGTCATTCATGACGCCCAAGGCGTCCCGTCGCAAGGCGCGCAAGCGTTTGGCCACGACCACGTCCCGTTCCAAGAAGGAATTCACGTACCGTGGATACTCCGTCGCGGAACTGAAGGAAATGCCGCTTTGGCCCTCTGAGGAATCCGACAGCATGTCGGTCATCGAACTCCTCCCAGCCCGAGCCCGCCGCAGCATTGCTCGTGGGCTCTCCGAAGAGAACGAGCGTCTCTTCGACCGCATCCGCCGGACCACCGGCCGAACCGTGCGCACGCACCGCCGTGACATGGTCATCCTCCCCGAATTCGTCGGCAAGCGCATCGCCGTGCACAACGGTCAAGCCTTCGTCGAAATCGAGATTCGTCCCGAGATGATTGGGCACTACCTCGGTGAATTCGCCATGACCCGCCGCAGCGTCGCTCACAGCGGCCCTGGTGTGGGTGCAACCCGGTCGTCCAAGCACGTGCCGCTGAAGTGAGGTGAGATGAATGGGCAAGAATGCACGAACCATGAACCGGCGCGACAAGCGCCGCCAACTCCCTCAGAAGGGCTTCACCCAGCCCCTCCAAGGCAACCGCCTGTCCGTGGCACGCGCCACCAACGTGGACGTCCACGTGAAGGCTTGCTTCGAAATCTGCCGCACCGTTCGTGGCATGACCGCTGGAGCAGCCGTTCGCAAGCTCGAGAAGGTCCTGCTCATCGATTCGGACCGGCCTGACATCCGTGCCAAGGCTGAGGCCATCCCTTACCGCCTTGGTTCCGGCAACAAGAAGCGCAAGCGATCTGGCCCTTCCATGGTCGGTCACCGCAAGGGCGGCATGGGACCAGGTCGTTACCCGGTCAAGGCTTCCCGCGTGGTCATCAAGCTGCTCAACAGCGCGATGGACAACGCTCGCCACCAGCACGAAGACATCGATGCTGAAGACATGATCATCAGCCACATCGCTGCCCACCGTGGCACCATCAAGCGTGGCTTCATGCCCCGGGCCCGTGGCCGTGCCACGCCCAAGAACCACTACCAAGTGAACCTCGAGGTCTTCCTTGAGGCTCCAGATTCCTACGACGCGGAGGACGACGAGTTCTGAGGTGAAAATGATGAGCAAGGAAAACAGCATCCGACGCATCGTCAACAGGAACGTTGACCGTCTCTTGGTCAAGGAATTCCTGATGAAGAACACCAAGAAGGCCGGATTTGGCGGCCTCGACATCGTTCGCACCCCTGCCGGGACCAAGGTCACCGTCACCGCTGAGCGCGTGGGCATGGTCATCGGCCGTCGTGGCAAGATCATCAACGAACTTCAACGCCGCTTGAACGATGAATTCACCCTGCCCTCGCCCAAGCTCGACGTGGTCGAGGTCGAAACCCCGGCCCTGAACGCTCAGGTCATGGCCGAAAAGATCGCCTCCGCCATGGAACGCGGTTGGTACTACCGCCGTGCAGGCCACTCCGCCGCCCAGAACATCATGGACGCAGGCGCTCGTGGTGTCATCATCACCTTGGCCGGGAAGTTGACCGGGTCGCGTAACCGCACCCAGAAGTTCATCCTCGGTCACGTGAAGTACTGCGGCGAGACCGCAGAACGCTACATGGACAAGGGTTACTCGGTCTGCGTGAAGAAACTCGGCACCATCGGTGTGACCGTCGAAATCATGCGACCTGGTACGCGCTTGCCCCACGAAATCAGCATCTTCAGCGATGAAGAGTTGGCCAACCGTGCGGCCGCAGCAGCCGAGGCCCCAGCCGAGGAGGTGACGGAGTGACCTACGTCAGCAACCGTGACATTGCCTCGATGAGCCTCGACGCCTTGCAGGCCCGCCTCGTGGAACTGCAGGAAGAGATGCTTCAGCTCAACGCCGAAAAGGCGCTTGGTGGCACCCCTGCCAACATGGGTGCGTACAAAGCCACGAGCCGCAGCATCGCGCGGATCAAGACCCACCTCGCCCAGCGAGCCGAGTGAATTCAAGGAGACGACATCAAATGGCCGCCATCTGCAGTGTTTGTGGGCTCCCCAACGAGCTCTGCATCTGCCAGGAAATCGCCAAGGAACAACAACGCGCCATTCTGAGCACGGACAAGCGGAGGTACGGCAAGATTGTGACAAAGGTGGAAGGGCTCGATGACGGCGCCATTGACATCAACAAACTCGCAAAGTTGCTCAAGAACAAGTGTGCTGCTGGCGGTACGGTGAAGGGACGCACGATTGAACTCCAAGGGGACCACAAGAAGAAGGCGGCTCAGGTGCTTCGAAACAACGGATACAATGTGGAGGTGCGATGATGATGGACGTGCGTAACCTTCCCTGGATCGGCGCCGGTTTGACCGTCGTCGACGCGGCCGACGCCAGCCTCATCGGTCGGCAGGGTCACGTGATTGGCGAGACCCGCAACACCATCCATCTCCTCGAGGGCGACCGTGCCCTCACCCTCGGCAAGGCCGGGATTTCCTTCTCCATCGACGGTTTCTCGACCGTCATCGACGGTTCGCTGATGCGGCAGCGACCCGAAGACAGGACCAACCGCAACTACCCGAAGGTGTGAACATGCGAGACATTGGAATCGACGTGAAGGCCCCCACTGGTGAGTGGGACGGGGACGAGAATTGTCCCTTCTACGGCAGCCTCCGCTTGCGCGGCCAGGTGCTTGAGGGCACCATCGCCAGCGTTGGCATGCAAAGCACGATCACCCTGCAACGAGACAACGTCCGTTACATGCAGAAGTACGAGCGTTTTGAGAAGCGCACCAGCAAGATGAGCGCCCACCTCCCTGCCTGCATTGGCAAGGTCGAGGTCGGCGACATCGTCAAGGTCATGGAATGCCGCCCGCTTTCGAAGTCGGTCGCCTTCTGTGTCATCGAAGTCTCGGCTGGAGGTGAGGCCTGATGAAGGGCATC
>QQSJ01000051.1 GCA_003602635.1 Candidatus Poseidoniales archaeon | reverse complement strand
TTGATGATCTTCGTGGCGTCGTCCACGAAGCGGTCGATCATCGTCGAGGAGACGGGAAGGCCAGCGCTGTCCCAGATGTTCAGCACATGCGGGCGTCCGTCGACTTCCCAGGTTCGATGGGGGCCGGCGTTGGCTTCGATGATGCCGTCGAGGAACGCGTCCCGGTCGGCGGCGTGGAACACGTGGGTGCCGTCCGCCGCTGTTCCCTCAGATGGCAGCTGCGTGAATGGTGTCCAGTGGCCGGGCAGGCGGAGGTGGAGGTCTGCACCGCTTGACCAGTCTGCGTGGTCGGGAAGGTACCACGTGAACGGAGGCATGAGGTGGAGGTGGCCGTCGTCAAGGTGCGTGGACCGAACGGTCATTTCGAGGGCCATGACTTCGTGTTGCACGCGTACGTGCTTGGCGTCCTTTGGCACTTTGATTCGCAGCCGGTGAGGGTCGGGGCGTTGCCATGAAAGGGTCTGGCCACCATCGTCGGTGGCTTCGATGCCATCGACGTACTGCACCGGATCACGCAAGGTGTACGATCCGGGAATCCACCGTGGGAAACTCAAGTCAAGTCGACCGTTGGGGAAGGGGCCCTGAACTTCGACGGCAGCGATGAGGCGACGGCTTCCACCATCGGTGGCGTCGGCGTGGAAGGAGAGCCTCGCGGGCATGGGGGTCGGTCTGTTCGCGGCCCCTATGGTCCTTGCTCGTCACCTGAGCAACAGGAGTGCAACGAACACCAGCGAGAGCGTCATCAGCATCACCGGGACCTTGAGGCTACCACCGCCTTGCACGGCCGCATCGGGAATGGTGCTGAGGGATTTGCGACCATGACGGATCCGTGAGGGTGGGAACGCGCTTCGAAGGGCCGCTTCCACACGTGGCCGCAGGGTCGGGTCCTTGGAGCGAGCAGAACCTTCGCCAACCATGAGTTTGAGGTGGTGGTCGGCGGCCAGGTCGACCAGGGTGGCGACCACGGCTTCGACGTTGGTCAAATCGTGCATGTCAATGCGCCACCCTGCTGCTTCCTGACGGGCATGGCTGAGCTGTCGCCACCGGCCTCGTCCTTCGTCGTGAGCAGCCAGCCGGGTGCGAACGTCTGCCTTGACCCGGTCGCCTTTGTTGTGCGGCTCGATGTTGAGCAACAACGGAAGCAGCACGGCAAAAAGCACGGCAAACGAGGTCCCGGAAAGCACCAGGTGACGGTGCAGGTCCTGGGGGTTTTCGACAAGCGAGGCGGTGAACGCCCCCGCTGCGCCGTATGCGGCGATGAGGACGGCGCCGCCAAGGACGTCACCCAGCCGCTGGCGCTTTCTCTTCGCCATGACCCGGATGGAAGGGCCCCCTCGCATGGACCTTCGGGCGAGAATTGATGCTCCGGGCACGGTTGGTCGAAGCATGGACGACGGCCGAGCCCGAGACCGGGAGGTCCGCGTTGGTGCGATGATCTTCGGGCTGAGCAGCACCTTGCTGCTGGCCATGATCATCGCTCCCCTGACCTTGCCAGCGGGGACCGTTCCGGAACTGCATGGTCGGGCCAACGCCTTCGATTACGCCACGGAGGACGGGGTCTTCAGTTACGGGAACCAACCGAGGTACGATGCACACACGGACGCTGCTGTTCATCCAGAAACGCCCTTTGCGTGGACTGAACTGCCGACCTCCCACGCCATTGCGTATGCCTTTGGGGACCTCAATTGCCACAATTTAGGCGAGCGATCTTGGTCGATCAACGGGAACCAGATGCCGGTCTGTGTGAGGGACCTCGGCATCTTTGTTGGGCTGGTCATCGGTGGCGCCATCGTCCACCGTCGCTCCGTCAACCGATGGACGGTGACCGACACGGCGCTGTCGATTTTGCCTTCGTCTTGGCAGGAGGAAATCTACCGGCGAAGGTGGCGACGTGTGGCGTTCTATGGCTTCGCCGCCCTCGCCGTTGTGCCGCTTGGTTTGGACGGTTTTACGCAATTGTTGACCGATTACGAGTCAACGGCGCTCAACCGAATGCTGACGGGGATCCCCTTTGGCGTTGGACTTGGGCTGCTGTTCGGGGCCCTGCTCAACGCCGCTCCGTCTCATTTTCACAACGCGGCAGAGGTTCGCCTCCCCGGAGGCGCTCGCTTCCTTTCCCTTGAATCCGAGTGATCAGGCCGGCGGCTCCAGGCGCCACCAGCCTTCCAACTGCGCTGCATCTTCGGGTGCTGGGCACCCAACATGGCCGCTTGAGAGCAGGTCCAACCTGGCAAGCACGTTGGAGACGGTTTCCTCTGGAGCGTCGGCCAAGACGTGGGTCATGGCCGTGGCCCACGAGGCCTTGGGGTGTTGTTCCCGCCAGGTCTCAAGATGACCGCGCAGGGGCCAGAGGGCCAAGGCAAGGCGCCCTTGCGCCAGGTGGTCGTCGCTCAGGCGGAACATTTGGCCCTCGGCGAACTTCACCTCGTTTTGCTGTCGGAAGATCCAACCTTCATCCATGAGCCATTTGACCAAGCGGCGCACGTGCCGAAGCGACACGAAGCGAACAGGGCCAAGGGCGTGATAGAGGCGGCGCACGTCGGAAGTGCCGTCCATCAGCGACAGGGTTCCCACCACGCTCCACACGGAGGACGCGGTGAACCTGCGTGGGACGTCGTGCTCGAGTGCGCTGCGCTCAGGCCATGCTGCTTCGGCACGTTCCATCCAGGTGGCCGGCGAGGCTCCGTTCAACCAGCCGTGCAGGACCGGCTCGCTGCTGACCGGCATCCCGGGAAGCCGCTGTTGAGCGCTCATTCCCTCGACCAAGTTCGCAATCACGTGCCGGTCAACGGTTTCCGCATCGACGTTGTGCGGTTCAGGGCGGCTCCGCATGAAATCGCGGACGGTTTTTCGCAAGGCTTTGGCGAGTTCGTCAAGCCCGCCTTCGTTCAGCACGGGTCCGGCGATGGTGCACGCATCGAAGGGAGGCGGAGCCTCGATTTCCCCCGAGAGCAAGGAGGCAAAACCGGCGCGGATCTTCTTCTGAATTTCCGAGGTTTCGAAGTATTCCTGCTTGGCGCTGGTCATGCGGAGGGTGCCGCTTTGGATGCGGCGAATGGCCCGGTCGGGATCGCAATCGATCCAGACCACCAAATCGGGGACGGCCGCGCCTTCGTTGAGTTGCGCAACTTCGTCCAGCCCCAAATCTCCAACGACGCCTTGGTACACCATGGAGGAGTGGATGTTTCGGTCGGAAATCACCACCGCGCTTTGCTTCAAGCGAGGCAGGATCCAGCTTTGCGTGTGGTCCAACCGGTCCTCGGCGAAGAGGGCAGCCTCCTCGGCCGGGGTCATGTCACCCCGCTGCACGGCCTCAAGGGCCTTTCTTCCAGCCTCTGCATGGCGGCGGGGTTCGTGGGTGGAACAGACCTCTGCAAAGGGGTATTTGGCGAGGATTTCGTTCAGCAGGCGAACGGCTTCGCCCTTGCCGGAACCGTCGCCCCCCTCAACTGAAATCAGGTACACGTTCCTTCCCCTCCCAATCGCGGAACTGTTCCTTGGTGAACGTCAGAAGGATCATGCCGAGCAAAATGAGGGCCGGTCCGAAGATGATCAAACCACGGCTGAACAACCCGATTCCTGCAAGGTATTGCGTCCTTCGGTACTTCCCTCCGCGACGCACTTCCAGGCCGGCCAACAGGCCAATGGCTCCGGTCAGGATGGTCGCGATTCCGATGGCCGTCGACAATTTTGTCGCGTCGTCCAAGGACCAATCGTCGTCGCTGCCTTGGGTCATCACCAAGCGTTCAGTGCCGCTTCCTGGTGTCATGGTGACCGGTGGAGACCCTGCGGCTTGCGCCTGCATTTCGATTTCTGACGTCACGTATCCGTCCCCGACGACGCGCAGCAAGCGTGGTTCGGTGACCACGCCTTCGAAGACAAACCAACCCGATGAACCCGTCATCGTCGTTTGCAGGACGGTTTCGGTCTCCATGTCCAGCCACTCCACGGTCAAGCCTTCCAAGGCGTTCCCGCTTTCGGCTTCGAGGACCTGCATCCTCAGGTCCACCGTCGGGGTGGTTTCGAGCAATTCAGCGGTCAGCAAATCGACGGGGTTGCCTTGCAAAAGCAGCAAGCCCGAGAGGATGCCGAGCACGCTCCCGACGAAAATGAGGACGGCAGCGACCATTCGAATTCGTTCGCTGTCTTCACGCTCAAGGCCGTCCGCCCACGTCAGGGATTCAACGCTCAAACGCTCGACGTCGCTCAGGTTGGTGATCTCTGGAATGGACTCGATGACGAGGTCGTCTTCCTGTTCCGCATCGAGGCTTGAGCGGACGCGCGAACGCAGCGCACTCAACCTCGCTTCACGGTCCATGTCGTCCACACCTCAACCCACGGCATGCCGATGCCTATGACCCTTCGTCCATTTGCGTCGCTTACGCCTCGTCCCACGACCACGTGGTCGAAGCGGCTGGTGGTCGAAGACGCCGCAACGCAAGGATGGACGCGATGCTGACGCTGACGAGGCCAATCACAAAGGCCCAACCCAGCAGCAAAAGGCCGAGTGGGCCGGCGAAACTGAGGCCCTGAGGTTCGACGGCGGCCGGTTCTTTGACCGTTTCAACGGGGGCCACGGCCTCCATCCAAGCCCCGCTCCTCATGCCCAATTCGACGAGGTGCATGACGGTCTCAAGGGCCTCTGCGCTGACCTTGTCCGGTGTGTCCTCAAGGGTGTGCCAGTAGCTGTTGGAAAAACCGGTTGCGTTTGGTCCGTACCTGTGATCGATGAGGTCAATGGCCGGGACGCCGACGTTGTTGAGCCGAACGTGATCGTCCATGATGTCCAAGGTGGTTCCAGGTTGGTAGATGTCCCGTACCTCGACGCCTGAGCATGCTGTGCGTCCTTCGATGAGGCCCAAGGCCTGAGCAAGGGGCCCGATGGCATCGTTGAGCGTTTGGTTGTTCGAGGAGATGTTTGCGAGATTGAGGTAAGCATCTCCGATCATGTCGAGCAAAATGAACGCCTTCAGGTGGCTCACCTCTCCCTCGCTCAAGTTGTCCGCCCAGCGCCGGCTTCCTTCGGCCCAGCTCTCTTTGTTGGTGTAGGTGCCCTGATCCTCGGCGTCAAAAAGCACCACGACGACGGCATGGTCGAGGTCCATCGAGGGGATGATGCGCATCAATTCTCCAACGGCGCCGACGCCGCTTCCACCGTCGTTCGCCCCCGGGACAGGAAGACTCGCGTTGGTGGCGTTCTCCTCAAAATCGGCGAATTCCCTTGAATCGTAGTGGGCACCGAGCCCCAGAGCATCGGTGGTGGCCAAGTCTGTGTTCGGCGGGTAGACGGCCACCAGGTTGGTCAACGTCCCCTCTCCGTACGTGTGGGTGTCTCGTGTAAACGACCACGCGCTGTGGTTCTCCTCGAACCCGTCAAGGAGTGCTGCTGAGGCGTCGCTGCCCGGCAGGCGTGGCCCCAGGCCAACCTGCCACGCGACGGAGGCGTTGGCCCGTTCGCCGTCCGCTTCAAGGGCTGGAATCATGGGGCAATATTGCTCCGAGGACTGACCCTCCGCTGAAGCATGCGTCCAAGGTGCCGTCAACAGGACGATGCACACCAACCAGAGGCAACCACGGGGGGGCATCGGCGATGCGTCGTCAGCCCACAGTTAAATACCCCGGGGCGCGAGGTTAGAACGGACTCGCAGTAAAGCGTTTCTTGGTGTTGAGAGGATGTCTGAACCCTGCTCCAATCGCGGCCTCACCTCCTTGCTCCTCGTGAGCCTCATGGTCTTGGCCCCGTTGACCGGTTTGGCCGCGGCCGCTCCGGCCGAGGAAACGGCCGAACCGTCCATGGATGTCGTGCTGCCTGCTCACCTGATCGAGGTGGCCTCTCTCGACGGCTTTACCGAAGATTTGGCCCGTCCTTACCTGCTCATCGACGAGTCAGAACCCGTGATGTCCGCCACCCCATACCTGCGCCAGCAGTGGGTGGACGCCGACCGCCCCGGTCTCGTCCAAGCGACCGGGACCTCTGGCCGTGCGTGCACCCAGCACGTGCAGGGCGACACGCTGAACGTCCCCACCTCAGGAGGATCGATTTCCGTCACGGTCGCAAAAACCACCGGCAGCGTGGCCTTCCTCGTTCAAACCGGCCGAACCCTCAGTTCCACGGTCCTGCAAAACTTGGCCAGCACGTGGGACCAAACCATCTACCCAACCCTGACCACCTACTACGGCAAGGACTACGGCGACGGGCGCGGCATCGCGCCCCCCGACGTGGACAACAACTGCCAGGTGCAGGTCATCATCTACGACATCGACGGGCAGTACAACATCGGTGGCTACTTCGCGCCGAGCTTTGCATCGCAGGGCGAGATGGTCTTCGTCGACTATGCGGACGTGACCCTCACATGGGGCCGTTCCATCATCGCCCACGAATTGCAGCACCTGCTGCACAACGCGTTGGACCCGTACGAGAACCTGTACATCGATGAAGGAAACGCTGACGTGGCCATTTACCTCTGCTTCGGTGCGGACAGCACCCTGACGGGGCACGTGAACGGTTGGACCCAAAACAGCGGCCTTTCGGTGCGATGGTGGAACCAGCGCAACGCAGACTACGGGGCCGGTTTCATGTTGATGATGTACCTCGTGGATCACCTTGGCGGCGGCCCCGCCATGCGCCAATTGGTGCAAGACGGTGCCACCGGTGGAAGCGGAATCACCAACCTCGCCACAGCCCCAGCCAACGGGCAAGGAGGCTTGGTGGGCACCACCATGGACCAAATCTTCGCGAACTTCTCTGTGGCGGCGACCTTGGACTCAGATCAGGGCATCTACGGGTACTCAAACCTCCAACTCAACCCCGCGTGTTCGGGCGGTTCGTTCTGCCGTGCTCAACCCGCGGCCACCAACAGCGATTGGTCCACGCCGTACAGCACCACGGGTCACACCATGGAAGGATGGGGCATCCGTTCGTTCAAACTCACCCCCGGTGCTGC
>QQSJ01000050.1 GCA_003602635.1 Candidatus Poseidoniales archaeon | reverse complement strand
CCAAGGCGCGTCGGGTGCCTTTGGTCGACAGCCGTGGGATCTCGGAGACGCTCCACATGGCTCCCTCAAGTCCCATTGCGTCCATCACGCCAGCCTCGATCGATCCGGGATGGCCATCGCAGGTGCCGACCTCGGACCCTGGCAACGGGCCGGTCACGGTCAGTCGGCCAAGGTTGCAGTTCCGTGCGATGCGGTCGGCCGTTCGTTCCTGAACCGTCACGCACCCCTTGGCTTCGAGTTGGCCACGCTCATCGACACGGCCCACCAAATCACCTTCCACGGGTGTGGCAAGGGGCAAGCCCGCTTCCAAGCGTGCATGGAGGGCGCGGTTGAACACCACGGACTGCAGGGCGTGCACCGTCATGAGTTGGAGGTTGTTCGGGAGGCGACGGAAGGCCCCGACGTGATCGTCGGGCTTCTCCAGCAAATGGCTGGCCATGCGTCGCTCGAAATCCATCCAATCGGGGCAGTCCTCGATGACCTCCTCGGAGATGCCCTCTTCCCTGATGCGGGCACGGAAGGCCGCCACATCGGGAGCTTCACCTGCGCCGGGCATCGAGAGGTAGGTCATCACGGCCTCGTCAAAACGTCCAGCAATGACGTGCCGGCCGACTTCAGCGGTGACCGGTCGACCGGATCCAAAGCGCTGAGGTCCAATCCAGTTCGGGAAGCGCTCAGGGCCGAGGGTTGCTTCCAATTCGGCGTGAATACGTTCGATTTCCTTCATCGCTTCGTCATCGGTCATCGGACGGCCGTCGGCATGGGCGCAACCCCGCACCGTGATGGTGAAACGGTTTCCGCGATGGTTCCCGAATCCGATTTTTTGATGGGTACGCCCCAGCACCTCGATGTCGACGTCCGTAAGTTCGACGCCGCTGACTTTGTTGGCCGGAGCGTCGATGACGAAGAGTTGGCGAGTGATGGCTCGCTTGTCCTTGGTGCCAGCGAAGAAAATGCGTTCCTTTGGAATCCCGACGGCTTTCGCCAAGCGGGCGATGAACCGGTTGGTTTCCCAGTTCCGCAAGGTGATGCGAGCGACGGTAAACCGGCCTCGTTGGTCCATGCTAAGTTTGGTGGAGAGTTCCTCCACACGGAAGTCCTCGACCCGTGTTTTGACCAAGCCGCCAATCCCGTCTGCTTGGGTGGCGTAGCCGGTCAAACCGATGGCCTCGGCATGGTGTTGTCCAGACGAGGACACGCGTCCCGTCCTCCTCAGAGGGTGGCGGCGGAGAATTCTGCGGCGATGGACGCGACCAACTCGTTCACGACGGTGGCCGGGTCTGCCTTGCCCTTGGTGCGGATGTAGAATTCTGGGTCATCGAGGTCGGGGTGGCCTGGGAAGTAGTTGGCGTACTCGATTTTGTCGTGGTTGTTCAAGCGCTCGCGGAGCATCTGAAGCGAGGTGTGACCCTCACCCATGACGCGCATTCGGAGTTCTTGGCCTTCGCGGAAAAGCACCTTGATCGGCATAGGAACGGTCGGTCGACCTGACGGCTCGCTTTCAACCCTTCGGGTTGGATTACGGTGCTTTTTGCACCGTCTGCCTCTTCGCTTATGAACCGAAGCGAACGGTGGCTCGTCGATGGAGGTGGAGCGCCTTGAGGCCCTCGCCGACCGTGCGGCGCCCGGATTCGCCAAGGCGGCGCTTCCCGTGCTTGTTTTGGCCGGTCTGGTCACGGCCGGTCTGATGGTTTCGCTGGTGACGAGCCCTCCCGCGTTTGACACGGACCTCGATCGCTTTGCCCCCGACAGCGACGCGCTGGAAGCCCACGATCGGATCCACGCTCACTTCCCGGATGAGCGACGTCCGATGTTTGTCCACGTGGAAGCTGACGACGGAAGCAACGTCCTGAGCCTTGACCACTTGAAAGCCATGCAAGAGGACGAGACGGCCCTTCGCGAAGCTTCGGCGAACCGCAACGATGTGGTCGTCACGTGGGCGACAGCCCCGACGGCCCTCCAGGTGGCCCTTGACGAGGAGGGCAACGGTACCCTGTTGTCGTCCATCAACGATTGGCCAGAACTTCTGGGCTTGGTGCTCGACGAGGGCACCACGTGCACGCTCACGGACGATGACGCCCTGCTTGCTTCAGCCACCTTCGCGGCCAACGCGATGCTTTCCGAGGATTTGGACGTCGATCCCGTGTGTCTGTATTTGTCCGACGGAACAGGCGACGCTGCTCCGGTGGCGTCCTCCACCCTTTGGGTGCTGGACATCGACCCTTCGCTGAACACCACCGAGCGTGAAATTCTGCAAGATCAACTCAGGGCGGAACTCGCGGGACTGTCGGAAACGTCGCCGCTGACCTACGGCGTCATTTCCTTGGATTTGATCTCATACGACATCGATTCTTCCACCTTTGACGGATTTGCCCTGCTGATTGCGCTGGCCCTGTTTGTCGTCGTCTTGGTGCTCGCGCTTGCCTTCAGGACCGTCCGAGGCGTCGTGTTTCCCTTGGCTGGACTCTCCGTGGCGCTCATCTGGACCTACGGTTTGCTCAACCTGTTTGGTGCTCGCTTTACGGCCCTCGAGGTGGCCGTGGCACCGTTGGTGCTCGGCCTCGGCATCGATTATTCGATTCACCTTCAGCGCGCGTATCTCTCAAAACGCAAGGACAACGACGATCCTGCCCACGCTTGGCTCCAAGCCTGCGCAGGCCTCGCGATGCCGCTTTGTCTCGCGGTGATCACCACCGTGGCGGCCTTCTTGGCCAACGCCGTCTCGCCTTTGCCGCCCATCGCCACCTTCGGCGTGGCGCTCGCCTTGGGTGTCGTGTGTGCCTTCTTTGCCTCAACGGTCGTCGTTGGAGCCCTCCACGTCGTGGTCGATGCTCGTCGGCCAAAAACCGATGCCGTCGTGCTCCGCCTTCCGAGGTTCAGCGAACGCCTCGTTGCGGTTCAACGCACCCAACAACTCAGCATTTTGCTCGTGGCGGTCTTGGTCAGCTTGGCGTCCCTGGTCGGGGCCTTGTCGCTTGAGACAGAGTTTGATCTGGCGGATTTCCTTGATGAGGACATGGAAGTCATGGAAGTCCGGTCCGAGCTCGAGACGTCCTACGACGCCGCTGGATGGAAGGTCGTGTACCTGCTCATGGAGCCAGAGGACAACCGCTCGACCATCCAGATGGACGCGGTCATGCTGGATCAATTGCGCCTCCTGCATGGTGATTTGAAGGCCAACCACGACGTGGTTGGCACAGACGGCACGAAACCTTCGCCGTCCTACGACGGGCCGTACGTGCTCCTGCGTGATGCGGTGTTGCTCAACACCAGTTTTGGCGAGGCGCACAACCTCGCTGTGCTAACGACAGGTGACGTCTATCCCGTCACGTCCAGTGAACCGGTGGACCTCTTGGGTGCGTTCCGGGCTTTGGAGACCAACACCAGCGTGGCTGACCCGCTGACCGGTTTGAGTTGGGCAGACCGCGTCGAAGCCACGGTCGCCATGAACGACGACGGCGTGACACACCTCCGCAATGAGATCCGTGTGGAAGCCAGCACCTCGGCCGATTCGAGCCGCGTGGTCGCCGCCTTTGTGGCCATGGTCGATGGCGTGGAGGGCGAGAATGGCCTTGACGCCGACCTCGAAGGTTTCGCCAACGTGCACGTCACGGGTGATTTGGTCGTTCTTGAGACGGTGTTGACCGGTCTCAGCGTTTCCCAACTTGAATCCACGGCGATTTCCCTGGCCGTGTCCTTCGTGGTCCTCCTCGTGCTGACGCGAAGGCTGATTCCAGCCCTTGTGGTGCTCTCACCCGTGGTCTTCTCCACGCTTTGGGTGGTCGGCTCCATGGTCTTGCTCGGACTCAAGTGGAACGTGACGACGGTCATGGTGACCGCCTTGACGCTCGGCATCGGCATCGACTTCGCCATCCACATGTGGCAACGCATGGAACTCGAGCGATCGCGCCGGCCCAACCGCGAGGAAGCCATGGTGGCGTCCATGTCCACCACCGGCGTGGCCCTGCTTCTGTCTGCAGCGACCACGGCGCTTGGATTCATGGTGCTCCTCGCTTCACCGATGCCCCTGATTCGGGATTTCGGGTTGGTGACCGCCGTCACGGTTGGTTTCTCGCTGCTGCTTTCCTTGGTGCTGCTTCCGGTCCTGATGGACCTGGCCGATGCGGCCAGCGCCCGGCAGGATCAGGCCTGAGCGTTTGGGGACAACGCGTCCACGATGGCGTTCATGTCAAGCCCCTGGTCGTGCGCCACCAACGCCAAGCCGAGCCACGACGTGCAGGGGCGAAGGGCGTGTTGCTTGCGTGCTGCGCGTCGCTTCACTTCCGCACGGTCAAGGCCAGAGGCGCGGGCGATGAAGCCAACAAGTCGCCCTTCGAGACGCACCCTTGGATCGTCGCTTTCGACGGGTGCTGCACCACCGACCTTGGCCGGAACAGGGGCCGCTTGCTTTGGAGCGGGCACAGCTTGTGCCTCGGCCACATCAGGCCGAACAGGCTGCTCGGTCGGTGAGGACGCTTCCAAGAGCCGTGAAGGGCGGGGCATCCACGACAAGGGAATGGTCACATGTTCGAGGTTCTTGTTTGGCAGGAAACCGTCCCCTTCTGGCTTCAGCCAGCCTGTGTCGATGAGGTGAGCCACGGCATCATCGGCTTCGTCGATGCCCAGCCAACCGTGCCCGAAGGACATCTCGCGGGCCATGTCGGAGGCCGTCATGGGCACGCCTGAGCGGAACAAGACCACCAACACGCGCTCGACGTCCTGCGCGTCCATCGGCCACATGAACAGGCCGGCGCCCAAGAACCCGACGGCTCACGCGATGCGCTCAAAGGAGCCGTCGTCACGGAGTTGCCAACGCCCCAGCCCTTCTCCGTGGTAGACGGTGGCTTCCGCGGTGTAGTCGTAATCGCCACCGCCGGGGAGTTCTGTGTGGTCCTTCGCCACCGCGCCGACCTCAGGCACGTCCGCCGCGCTTTCCGTGGCCGGTTGTGCGGGCGTGAGCGAGGCCAAGGCCGCTTCAGCGCTGGCCAAATCCACGACCGTTTTCGCAGGCGTGCGAGGGGGAACTTTCGGTCCACCGGCCACGCGTCGGTCCGCTCCTGGTGGCCCCTTGGGTTTCGGCTTGGGGGAGGTTGGCGTCTGTTGGGGTAGGACGGCTTCCATCGCTTCAGCGGAGGGCGTTCGCCTCCGGAGAAGCACCACGGCCACAGCGAGCACGGCGAGGCCTCCTGTTCCGGCGATCCATGCACTGGCCCCAGAGCCGCTGGTTTCGGCGTCATAGGTCCAGGTGTTGTCCTCCTCGTCCAATTCGCTGATGGCCCCAAGGGTGTCGACCTGGACATGCAGCGTCCAAGCGCCCTTTGGGACGTTGAAATTCCCACGGATCAATTCGGACTCGTCCGCTCCGAGGCCGTTGACTTCGCGCCGGACGACGATGGTTTCGCCGTCTTCCGTTTCTAAGGTGATTTCAACGACGAAGGGTCGGTCAATGGCTTCTGTACGGGCGATGACCGGGGCCGCGACAAGGACGTTGGCTCCCTCGGAATCAACCGAGCCGGTGAGCGTGACCTTGCCCACTTCTAAATCGGGCCCGACCTCGGTCAAGGTGGCCACAAACCACGGGTCGCTGGCCGTCAAATCGGTGGCTCCCTCGAGGGGGCGGCCCGCATCGTCACGTCCGCTGGCCCAGCAGGCCAGGCTGGCTTGTGGGTCGAGGTCCGCTGGATCACCGACGTTGGAGAAGTTGAACTGGGCGGTGAACAACGTGAGGCCCTCAAAACTCCCTGATGGGACGACGGTTTTGCTCACTTCAGGCCACGTGCGTTCGGTGGAGGTCACTTGGCACGTGACGTTCAGCGGCCCGTTCCATGCCGTGTCCTCTTCGATGTTGATGCCAACCACGACCTCGTCAAGGTGGTACCTCGACCATGCGTCGTCGTTGCTCTTTGCGACCAAGTACGGCCTTGATTTGTCGACGTCCATGGGGTCGAGGTCGATCTGGTGCAGGATGACGGTGTCTTGTGGGTCCCACACTTCGATGCGGGCCAGCATCAGACGACCACCGTTGACCGGAGCGGGGATGCCCGTGTCGAGCACACCGTTTTGCACGATCACCGAACTGCCGCCGTCCCAGCGCACCGGTCCAACGCTGCCAAACCATCGGAGGCGTACGCCTCCGTCGTAGGGCACCCCGCTGGCGCTGTGGTGAATGGTGGCGGACAGATTCAGGTGTTCGCCCACCGCGAGGATGCTCTCGCCGGTGATCGGTCCTTGCGTGGCTCCTTCGTTGTCCGTGAGGTTCACGCCGTCGAAGGTGAGCTCACGGGCGAAGGCCCACGCGCCAACCACGTCGGTGGAATTGATTCCGTCAACGTCCTTGGCCACCACGCGAACGGCGCCTTCGTTCAA
>QQSJ01000005.1 GCA_003602635.1 Candidatus Poseidoniales archaeon | reverse complement strand
TCGAGGTCGATGTCGACCCCGGCACTGGCGTAGTCCATCGCGTCGCTCATGCACGGAGGTTTTGCACGCGTCCCATGAATGCTCCCTCAAGTCAGGTGGTGCGCAGTGAAGCCCATGCAACCATGCATCTCTCATTCGGCGGTTGGGGAGAGGAACCCTACCTCATCGCACGAAGGACGCCGTGCGAAGGCCCAGATTCTCCAGTGGAAATCATGGGGGGGCCATTCGCCGGGGAAGTGCTTATGGGCGAATGACGGGGATTTGCCAAGTCCGGAGGTGTGGCCATGATTCCGATGCATGAAGCCGACCTCCAGACCCGGTGGGAATCGTTGCTGCGTGACCTGTTCAACGAGGCCTTGCACAACTTGGCCGTCGAATGGCCCGATACGCAAAGCGTGGAGGTGTCGTACCGCGAACTTGAGCGATGGGACCTCGACTTCGCGCAGAGCCTGCTCCTGCAACCCGACCTTCACCTCGAAGCGTCGAAGCAAGCGGTCAAGCAGGTGCTGGTGGACGAAGGGCACGGGGCCATGGACCCCTTCATTCGCATCGTCCACCTCCCCTCAGATCAGACGCGAGCCATCTCCCACCTTCGTGCCGAAGACCTTGGCCAGATGTTGTCCATCGACGCGGTCACCACGAAGATTTCTGGCGTACGCCCCCGCATCTACATCGCGACCTTTCGCTGCTCTTCGTGCGGTCATCTGAGCACGGTGCACCAGCCCAACGAACAGGAACTCATCCAACCGATGCTCTGCGACCCCATCGACGGAGGCTGCGACCGCAAGGCACGGGAGACCCGATTCACCTTGGTGGAGCGGGATTCCAGCCTGATCAACACCCAGTTCATCGAACTCCAAGAACTTCCAGAACAGATGCGCGGCGGCATTCAGCCGGAACGCATCTTGTGCATCGCAGAGCAGGACTTGTGCGGTCAACTGAACCCTGGTGACCGGGTGAAGGCCAACGGCGTCTTGTTCATCCGCTCCCAGCGCAAGGGCGGCAAGGACACCCCGGTGTTCGACATCTTCCTTCGCATCCATTCCCTCGAACGTCAGAACGTTCCCCTGGAAGAGATCGTCATCACCGAGGAAGAGGTTCGCGAGATCAAGGACCTTGCCCGAAGGAAGGACATCTATGAGGTGCTCACACGGTCGATTGCACCCTCGATTTACGGCATGCCGCACGTGAAGCAATCGCTCATGCTCCAGCTCTTTGGCGGTGTTTCGAGGAAGAACGACGACGGGACACGAAGCCGTGGCGACATCCACATCTTGCTGATGGGCGACCCCGGTGTGGCCAAGTCCCAACTCTTGTCCTACATGGCACAACTTTCGCCACGGGGTCGCTTCACGTCGGGCATGTCCGCTTCCGCCGCCGGTTTGACGGCCGCAGCCGTCCAGGACGCCAACGCGGACGGGCGATGGACGCTGGAAGCCGGGGCGCTCGTGCTGGCTGACCTTGGGCTTGCGGCCATCGACGAATTCGACAAGATGAACGAGGGCGACCGTTCAAGCATGCACGAAGCGATGGAGCAACAACGCATCTCCATCGCCAAGGCCGGCATCAACGCGAGCCTGCAAACCCGTTGTGCCGTGCTGGCCGCGGCGAACCCGAAGGCCGGTCGTTTCCAACCGATTTCCGACGTGCCTTTCACGGCGCAGATCAACCTCGCACCCCCCCTGATCTCACGGTTTGACGTGATTTGGGTGTTGACCGACGTGCCAAAGACCGAACTCGACACCGCCATTGCGTCGCACATCCTGTCCACACGTGCTTCTGGGACCAGCGAGACGCTCATCAGCGAAGGCAACGCCTTGGACCCCAGCCGTGGCGTGAGCCAAGCCAAGACCACCAAAGAGGGCGAGGAAATCCTTGACACAACCCTCGTCAAGAAGTTCGTCGCTTACGCCAAGCGAAACATCCAGCCGGAACCCACCAAGGAAGCCAGCGAGATGTTGGTGGCGTATTACGTGGAAACGCGGCAGCAGGGCGGGCCGGGCTCCGACAGCATCGCCATCACCGCCCGAGCCATCGAGGGCATCTCGAGGCTGGCCGAAGCGAGCGCTCGCATCCGTTTGTCGGACACCGTTGAGGTGGAAGACGCCGAGCGCGCGCTTCGCTTGACCCGTCTTTGGCGCATGGAATTGATGGGCGACGACTTTGACGAGACCACCCTGCAAACCGGCAAGAAAACCACCGCCCGAAGCAAGGAGCGGACGATCCTTGACACCACCCGTGACCTGGCCGCAAGCAGCGATCAAGGCATTGCGGATCTCAACGCGGTGCTGAACGAACTCGACCGCCATGGTTTGTCCCGCGCCGATGCGGAGGACCTCATCGAACGGATGGTGACCGAGGGCAAGTTGCTTCGGCCCCGCGGTTACGACACCCTCATGGTGGCGTGAAGCCAACGGTGGCGCTCATATCCGACGTGCGCGTGGCGTGACCATGGCGGAGCCCCAAGGCAACGTAGGTGACGCCAACGGCCTCGACCCGGAAGCGTTGGGCTTCATGTGCGGGATTGAGGTTCACCAGCAGTTGGCGACGGGGAAACTTCACTCCCGTCAATCCGGTGAACTCTACGACGTCAGCGAAGAAACCGTCCCTGAAGCGTGGCCAAGAACACGCCGTCGCCTTCGAGCAGCCCGTGGTGAAGGTGGCGCCGTGGACGTCGCCGCACGGTTTGAGGCCAAGCGCCGTCGAAGTTTCGAGTACGTTCAATCGCCCAACGCTGGGCTCATCGAACTTGACGAACGCCCTCCGTTGCCCCTTGACGACGACGCCGTGGACGTGACCCTCACCGTTGCGGCGCTCTTGGAGGCCCGCCCTGTTGATCTGATGCAGACCATGCGCAAGACGGTGGTCGACGGTTCCAACACCAGCGGTTTCCAGCGGACGACGCTGGTGGCTCAGGACGGAACCCTCCACACACCGGAAGGGCCCGTGGGCGTCGACGTCGTTTGTTTGGAGGAAGACAGCGCACGGAAGCTGGCGACCGTGGAGACCGAATCAGGCGAACGCGTGCTCTACAACCTTGACCGCCTCGGTCTCCCCTTGATCGAGATCGCCACGGCTCCGGACGTCCAAACGCCGGACCACGCCCAGTCCACCGCACGTGCCCTTGGGGGCGTGCTGCGTCGAACGCGCCGCGTTCGTCGCGGACTCGGTTCGATTCGGCAGGACCTGAACGTCAGCATCGCCTGCGGCGACCGTGTCGAAATCAAGGGCTGTCAGGACCTTGGTTGGATCCCACGCATCGTCCGTCTCGAAATGGCGCGGCAGCTCCACTTCTACCGTTTGGCCAACACGCTCCGAGCCGCTGCAGGTCAACCTCCTCTTCCATCCGACCGTCGTTTGGACGATGAAGCCACGGAATCTGCGGTGGCCGATGCTGTGGCCTCACTGTTCCCTGAAGACCTGCATGACGTATCCGAAGCCTTTGCTTCAAGCACGTCGGGCATGGTCGAGCGTGGGCTTGAACAAGGCCACGTGATGCTGGGTCTCGCCCTTCCCGGGATGTCAGGTTTGCTTGGAACCAAGACGCTCGACGACGAGGGGGCACAACTGCCACGCCTCGGCCGGGAACTGGCCGGTGCGGCCAAATTGGCTGGCGTGCGCGGGGTCTTCCACAGCGACGAACTCCCGGCCTACGGCATCACGGAGGCTGAGGTGAACGCCGTCCGTGAAGCGCTTTGCTTGGCCGATGACGGCGCCTTTGTGCTCTGTCTGGCGCCGCACTGGCAAGCCTCGCTCGCGCTTGAGGCCGTGCGTGGCCGAGCGCTCATCGCGCACCACCGGTTGCCCAGGGAGGTGCGCAACGTCACCGTCAGCAAAGGTGCGCCTCTGGACGGGACCACCGGCCCCATGCGCCCGCTCCCCGGTGGGGCGCGGATGTACCCCGAAACGGATGTTCCGCCGCTGGCGATGGTTCCGGAACGTTGGGCGGACCTCTGTGCCAACCTTCCTCCGAGCAACGAGGAGCGACGTGCACGTTTGACTCCAACAGGGCTCTCCGACGATCAGTGCGACCAGATCCTCTCGCGTGAGCTGGACGACCGCTTCCTCGAACATCTTGGCGAGCGTCCTGCCAAGGCCTTGGCCAGCCTCATGCTCGAGCATGAGACGGCTCCGACGCACTTCTTGGGCGATTTGATCGATCAACGCGAGGAAGGGCTGCTCTCACGCGAGGGCGTGAAAGCCGCTGTCGCGGCCTTCCCCAAGGGCGCCGACCGAGCCACGGTCGGCGGCTGGGCCGAGGCCGAAGGCCACGTGCCCCAGGAGGTCGGTGATTTGGACGGCATCATTGCTGGCATCATCGCCGAGCGCCTCGATTTCGTGAAAGAACGGGGCTTTGGCGCCATTGGTCCTCTGATGGGCGTGGTGATGGGCGCCGCAAAAGGCGCTGATGGGCGCGAGGTGAGCGACCGTCTCAAGGCCGCCATTCAGCAGGTGCTCTCGTGAGGAACACGCTCGTCATCGCGCTCCTCGCCGTGACGCTTCTTCCGTTTGCTTCGGCGAGCATGACCGTTCCAGGAGGTTACGTGTCTACCGCCCCGCTGGTGGTTGATGACGCGGTGATGATTCGTTCCTCGGCCACCTTCGACGGGACTTCACCTCCGATGGTCCGAGCCTACGGCGAAAACGGGACCGTGCGTTGGGCCATTGAGGGCCCTTCGACCACGCAACCGGACATGGCGGAAATGGTCGTGGTGCCGGCCGGTCAAGCTGCGTGTGGCTCATGGCCGACCCACGTGGTCATCGCGTGGTCCAGCGGTCTTCTGGAGGCTCGGACGCCCGATGAAGGCCTCCCACTTTGGCAGGCCAACACCCCTGTGCAGGGATGGGGCATCACGGCCAACCCTGTGGTGGCCGATGAAGGGCTTCTCGTGACGACCCGAACCGGGGTTGAGCTTCGCTGCTTTGCGGACGGCACCGTGTTGCATGCTGCGGAGACGGGCTTGGGATGGAGAAATCCTGCCACGATGGTCAACGGGACCGTTCATGTCGGCGATGAAGGTGGGCACCTGTGGACTTGGGTGCCAGGTGGAACACCCTCTTCCTTGCACCTTGGCGGGGCCATCCGGCACGCGCCCGTGTTGCTCAACGACGGGCTGCTTGTCCACGTCCAGACTCAAGCCACCAGCCGAATCGAGTGGTTGCCCCTTGGTGAGGATGGACTGCCCCAACCCGCCTCGGCCGCACACACCCTCGCTTCTGGCGGCTCGCCCGGCATGCCCGTGGCGCTTCACGACCTGTCCGTGGCCGTGGCCGATGCAAGCGGCGTGCAGCGGCTCAATTGGACGGCCGAAGGATGGGAAACAACCCGCTTGACGACGTCTTCCGTGCAGGGCCCGCTTCGGTTGGAGCAAGGCCGTTTGACGGCCTCAGCGAACGGACCGGACGGGGGTTTCCTCGCGTTTGATGTGAATGAAACGACGGCATCGCTGGCCTTCACTTCCGAAATCAACGGGTACGGCACAGCTCCGCCGGTGCGTTGTGGCGATGCTTGGTTGCTGGTCAAGGACGAAGGGAGGGTGGTGCTTGATCCCTACGAAGGCGGTCTTTCGTGCCCTTTGACGGTCAAACCTGCGCCTGTGGAAGTTGAACCTCCCGTCGACAAGACACCCATCGTGTGGACCCTCGCCTTGATGATCGCATTTCTTGCGGGTTCAGCCGCAGCGTACCGCCGTGGTCCCCTTCACGGCCTTCGTTGGGGGACTCCCTTCCTGCTTGTGGCTCTGATCGCCCTCATGCCGGCCTTGGCCGGTTGGTGGGCCGAACAATCTCCCGACGTTGAGGGAGAAACGCCGTGGGACGATGCATGGCCCGAGGCATGGAAGGACGGTCAAGTGGTGGCGTTTGAATTGCCGAACGGGACCTTGGCCGTGGGAGGATTTGAGCCTCGCCCCACCGTCCTCGAAGCCACCGTGGCCGCAGCGAACGACCTCGGGGTGTCCCTCACGACCGAAGACCACGCCCTCGGGCAGTGGGTGACGGCCGTCGACGGCGTGACCGGAGACGGATGGATCTACGAAGTCGACGGGACCCGTCCGGCGGTGGGGCCTGAAGCCATGGCTATGCCCTCTTCCTCTGTTCTTGTTTGGCGCTTGGCCTGAGTGAACCTTGAAGGAGCCCAGCCCGTCCCCCGAACCATGTTCGCCAGCGTCGGGGTCCACGGCCCGGTGCTTAGCCCAACGGCGGCGCTGCTGTTCGACGTGGTTCTTCTCGGGGCAGCGACGGTTTTGCTCCTTCAAGACAAGCGCATGACGAGGCATCAGGGCGTGCTGCTGCTGTCCTTTGTGGCCGTTGTGGCCGTGCTTCGTGTGCTGATGGCCAACCTCCCGAACGTTCAACCGGTCACCGTGGCGGTGTTGCTGGCCGGGGCCGCCCTTGGCGCGCGTCGGGGCATGGCCTTTGCCATTCTCGTCACCATGTTGTCCAATGCGGTCCTCGGTGACGGGTATTGGACGCTCTTCCAAGCCGCCGGCTGGGCCGCTGTTGCCGTGGTCGGCTCCCGTGCTCGATTGATCGAAGACGACCGCCTGCTCTTGGGGCGTGCCACGCTGTTTGCAGGTCTGCTCGCCTTCCCCTTTGGCATCATCACCAACCTCTCCCTCATCGGTGGAGGCGTGGGCTTCGCACAATTCCCGGCGCTCGTATGGGCAGGGTTGCCCTTTGATCTGAGTCATGGCCTTGGCAACGTGGTCATCATGCTCTGGACGGGCGCACTGATGCTTCGCATGATGCTCCCGGTGGACGTTCCTGACGCGATGGCGACTCCCGGAGTGGAAGCAGATGTCCACCTCGTCTGACGCAGCCACCCTCGTCGTGCTCGTGCGGCGTGACCTTGAGATGAGCGCTGGAAAGAGTGCGGCGCAGGTGGCTCATGCGGCCGTCGGGTGCAGCCTCAAGGCAAGGAAGCACGCCACCGCTCAGTTTGACCGGTGGAGAAGCGAACACGGGCGCATTGTGGTCTTGGCCGTTGACGATCTTCTGGCCCTTGAAGAGCACCGTGACGAGGCGCAAACCCATCGTCTCGTGCATCACGCGGTCACCGATGCAGGCCGCACGGAAGTGGCGCCTGGCACCGTCACCGTCCTTGGCATTGGACCTGCTCCAAAGAGCGTGCTGGACGTCCTTGTTGGCCATCTTGAACCGTTGTGACGCAGAACCAACGCTCAAGAAGTCGAAGGCGAAAATTACCCCGTGCTCAGGGGACTTTGGGGAGCGATTGGGGGGTCATCCCTCTTGGCGACCATGTGCTGCTTGCCTTCAGTGGTGCTCGTTCTCTTTGGTTTGAGCAGCGTCTCTTCCGCCGCCGCCCTTTCGGACACGTTGTACTGGGGGGGCGAAGGATGGGGGTGGTTCCGACCAACCCTGTTGGCGGTGTCCGCCGCGTGCCTTGTCGCCGGGCTTGTGATTCATTTTCGACGCGACGGAATCTGCAGCCTCGACGATGCCGTGCGGGAGCGACGACGGGTCATCAACACCAGCCTGACGGCGATTTTCACCGCCGTTACCCTCTACCTTGTCGTGAACTACGTGGTGTTGACCGAAATCGGGATCGCTCTCGGGCTGCCCTGGGAATCATCCCGCTTCTGGCAAGGCTGAGGCGCGCTTAGAGGAGCTTCAACTCCCCCGTCAGCCGGTCGATCAGCGAAGCCTCTGCCGGGCCGATCGCCACCACGGTCAGTGAACCGCTTGGGATTTGGGTGTGTCCGGCGTCTCTGATGGCGGCCGTTGGAAGCCCCGCCGCGTCCGCTTTCCTCTGCATTTCGAGCAGGTGTTCAGCATCGGACCCTTTGACGCAGACCTTGCGTTGGCCCGTGGCCAACCAAGCCTCGAGACGCGCCCGGTCCTTCGCTCGGACGCCCGTCATGGCACTGATGCTTGCATGACCGACTTGCGCGGCGATTTTGCCCTTTCCCATTTTCAGGCCGTGGTTCACCACGAGCACCAATTTGCATGCTTCTTTTGGAGGTGGTCCTGAGGGCGGGGGGGCCGTCCAGCGGTGAAGCCAACTGCGGAGGCCCATGCACAGGCCTTCTGCGCAGGGGCATGGAGTTGTCGCCGCCGGACCGTTCATGGCACAGGCCTTCATGGGTGCTTCATGCGCCACTGGCCGAACGACCGCATCGACCTTCGCAGCGACACGGTCACGCAACCTACCCCATCCATGCGCAAGGCCATGGCGAACGCTCCGGTGGGCGATGACGTCTACGGCGAGGACCCGACCGTGTTGGAACTTGAACGACGCGTGGCGGCGATGTGCGGCATGGAGTCGGCCCTCTTCTTGCCTTCAGGGACCATGGCCAACGCCGTGGCCGTTCGCACGCACACGCGCCCCGGCGACGAAATCATCCTCGAACGGGAGGCTCACATTTACCTCTACGAAGGCGGCGGATTTGCGGCCTTGTCCGGGTGTTCCGTGGCCTTTGTTGACGGCGATCGGGGGCGGATGGCTCCCGAGCATGTCCGAGCCGCGATCAGGAAGGCAGAAGGCTCGGGAAGCCACTTTCCAGACGGGCGACTCATTTGCATCGAGAACACGTCCAACCGCGGTGGCGGCTCGTGTTACGCGCTCGAAGATTTGGACGCCATCGCAGCGGTGGGCCGCGACACAGGTTGCGCCCTGCACGTCGACGGAGCGCGATTGATGAACGCCGTCGTGGCCACGGGAACCCCTGCAGAACGCTTGCTGCAGGGTTGGGACAGCGTGGCCATTTGCCTCTCGAAAGGCTTGGGCGCCCCCATGGGTTCCATGTTGGTGGGCGGAGCAGCGTTCATCGCGCGCTCGCACCGATGGCGCAAGATGTTCGGAGGAGGCATGCGTCAAGTGGGCATCGTGGCCGCTGCAGGTTTGCACGCTCTTGACCATCATGTGGAGCGTATGGCCGATGACCATGCACGCGCACGGCGCATTGCTGAGGCCCTCGAACAGCATCCACGCGGTGTGGTCGATCTCGGCGGTGTGGAGACCAACATGGTCTACTTTGGCGTCGAAGGGTGGACTGGCCAAGAGACCCTTGAGCACCTCGCTTCGCACGGCATCGATGTGCTCACCTTGAACGAAGGAACCTGCCGCATGGTGCTTCACCTCCACGTGACCGACGAGGACGTTCACCAGGTCCTGTCGGCCATCTCTGCCATTCCCTGACACGAGAAAGTGGAAGGTTGAAGTCGCAGACGTCGAGCCTTCAGTCATGCGCCGCGTTGCTGTGCTCTTGGCCGCTTTGCTCGTGTTGTTGCCTCTGAACGTCCAAGCCGGCACCCCAGTCGCCGTTGACGACGGTCCCGTGTTTGGCAGCCATGGCGGGGCCGTCTCATCGGCCAACACAAGCGCCGTTGCGTTGGACGACCTCGACCCAATCCTGGAGGATTACACCGCCACATGGTGCACCAATTGCGTCGAGGTTGAACATGCATTGGAAGACTTGGTTGCGGAACGTGGGGGCACCATTTTCGCGTTCCACCGTTCGATCGGCGAAACCGAGGATCCCTTCGGAAGCGAGGCTCTCGACCAACGATGGGAAGAGCGCTATGACCGCCGCGCTCCACCAACGGTCGTCTTCAACGGCAGCACCTACGTCATTGGAAGCGTGCCAGAAGGGGACAGCCTGCTGGACGATTTCCGGGCCTTGGCCAACCAGAGCATGGACCTCCCTGCGGGCGGCACCAGTGTCTTTTCGTGGACCGCCGCGCAAAGCGGCAGCACCACGGTCACGTGGGAGGTGAACCTACCAGCAAGTGAGGCATGGGCTTTGCATACGGTGCAACTTGAGCTGTGGGTGGTTGAAACCACGGCCACTTTCCTCGAAGGCAGCAACGGGCAAGAACAGTACCCGCACATCGTCCGAAGCATCATCGCCGTGGACGAAGCGGTGTGGGAAGGTGGTGTTGTGTTGCAAGGCTCCTCTGCGGTCGCCCTTCCGGCGGCGTTTGATGGCGATGACCTTGAGGTTCACTTGGTCCATACGTTGACTCCTCCAGCCGAACCAGACGAGGTTGAAGACGTCCCGCTTCCCGGAGATCCCGACGAAAGCCCTCTCCCTGCTCCCGGAGCAGGGTTGGCCCTGCTGGCCTTCGCGGCCGCCGCTCGCCGCAGGGGCCTCAATCCCTGAGGTCTTCCCGAAGACGCCAATCGTTGAGCATTCTCTCGTCGATGAATTCCTCACGAGGGTAGTTCCACCACCAAGGGACGTCTCCTTGGGCGCCGATTCGATGCTGCCATCGGTTCAATTCCCGGGCCAGCCGTGCCTGTGCACCAGCGTTCCATCGCCGCCGCCGCACGAAGTGGAGCGCATCGTCGCCTTCACCCCACCCAGCAAGCCGCAGCAATCGGCGAAGGAATTGATGCTCCCGGTGGTTGCGCACCGTGAATTGGAAGCCGGTTGGCAATTCCACATCATACGGCGTTCCGGCGCCCAAGCGCACCTCGCGGCCGAATGCGGAGCGGCCCAAAATCGTCCACACGCGTGCGTACAAATCTCGAATTCGCAACGGGGCATCGCGGATGTCTGGCCGCTGTTCACGCCTTCCTGCACCGTCACGGATGTGAACCCGGCCCCGAAGGGCGGCGAAACCTTCCATGGGATTGACCTCCCGCCGTCCTTGATTCAGGAATTCCTGCATGTTGCGCTCAACCCGCTCCCCCAAGCCTTCAATGTGCTCGCGCATCCTCTGCTGGAAGTCGTCACCCACCCCGAGGTTTCCCTCAGGCAGGTGGGCCAGCCATGCATGTCGACGTTGGCGTCGCCGATTTCGTCCGTCCAACGTGGCCTCAACCCATGCTTGGACGTACTTCTGCTGATTCAGGACGGTTCCCTTTCGGGGGGTTGATCCACTGTACCAGCGTGGGTCAAACGCGCGGCGAGCATCCGACGCAACAGGCTGGAACCAAGGCAAAGCCTCGCGCAACGATCGGTCATCAACGGGCTCATCGTCCCTTTCGTAGGCCGGCGACATGGTGTGAATGAAGCGATGCAAAGGTTCGATGGTCGCGGCCGTGCCTACGTCGTCAAGGAGGCTCAACACCACCGAGGTCAGCAGGTCTCCCAGAGGGAGGGACGGGCTTGTACGGTCTTCGGTGATGCACAGCGGCGGGTCGATGGTCCGGCCTTGCCCATCGATGCCTCGAACCACAAAGGGCGACATGTGAGCTCCTGGACGAACTTGCATCTCGTATCCGTGGCCAAAGCGCCCTCGGATGAGCAAACGTTCGCCTTCGATGTGGGTCCGTGAACTGTTCTGGTTCAGGACGCTTCGAAACAGCACAATGGAACGGGCGAGGGCGGGGTCAACGTCGTTGCTTTGTTCTCCGTTCCACGCGACGGCCAACGCGTGCAAGCGGGCGCGTTCTTCCGACCAAGGCGGGGCGATCATCCAAGCGAGCAGCCATGCCCAAAGGCGGGGGTCCCGAGGGACCTTGATCGTCAGAACATCCCCTCCTCTTGCGAGGCGAGCGACCCTGAGGGACAGACGTCCTTGGTCGCTGCTCAATGCTTGAGGGAGGGGCCGATGCACAACCTCCTCGGAGGTGTTCCACGACGCCACCCAAGGTTCGTCCCGTCCGGCCGCAAGACGTTGAGGCCGTTGACGAATGAGCTCATCCATGGCTTGCCGTTGAGGCCCTCTTGCCCCACGCCCTTGCCATCGAAGTGGAGGGCTTTGCTCGAACCCCGTCACCCACAGGGACGTGACGTCATCGAGCGGAGCCTTGAGCCGCTTCAGGATGGACAACCAACGCATCATCGGCTGACCCGCATGGCTTTCTTGCACCACACGATGGGCACCGAATCCTACGGGCTGCATCGGAACACGGAACCCAGGCCCCGCCACCGAAGCGGCCGCCATGGCCAACCCGAGGAGGTCCCACCCCCGTCGGCTTGGACTGCAGATCAACTCGAGCAGATCTTTCCATGGAGTTCGGTCAAAGGGGCCTCGGCCGTCAATGAGCATCCCCTCGTCGGAAAATTGGAGGAGGTGTCCCGACGCCAGCGTGACGCCTTGAGCCAAAGCACGGTGATGCTCCGGCGCGATGTCCTCCGAGGCTCGTGCGGCTTGGGCGGCCTCCACGAACGCTGCTTTTCCGGCGTGCCAGATGTTGATTGGATCCATGCGTGGGTCCTCAAGTCTGGCCCAATGCCCCGCCTCCGAGACCCAAGGCATCTGCTTGAGGTGCGCCCATCGCGCCCGGGACGAGGTCTTGCCTTGCAGCGTGCTACGAGCCTGTTCGATCAACGGTGAAGGCACCAAATCCAGCCATCGATGGTGTCCAGTAGAACGCAGGATGGAGGTGCACAAATCGCAGTGCTGCTGCTCCTCACGGCGCTCTTCCTGGCAGATGGTGCAGTGCGTCATGGTCATCCAAGAGAATCTGGCATGACCTCTTTTGAAGCAACATCAACATCCGCGCAAGGTGTTCAAGAACCCTGACCGCCCATCGGGTCGCATGCCGTCTCTTGAGGTCGTCCCTTTCGGACCACCTCCTGGATGGGTCGAAGAGGCGATGACGCAGGAGCACGTCTTGGTGCTCTGTGCAACCGAGGGGGAGCGTCGCCACCACCTCCGCCGCCTTGCTCTGGGCGGAGGCGCCGTGGACGCTTCTCGTGTGACCACGGTCGGGCGTTTCTTGCGCCATCTCCGCGCCGATGTCGGTCTGCCAGAGGCCCACAACGATCCTGCTCTGCATCTGCTGGCCTTGGACGCAGCCTGCCGAACATTAGCGGAATCTGGTGCTTTTTTGCTTCCTGCTTCCACGTGGAGCATCGGCCGGACCGAGCGCCTGCTCAAGCTCCACGACCGTTTGGCCGAGGAAGGCCTCGAAGGGCGAACGTGGGAGGACGACCCGGGCATGGTCCCCTTTTCTCGCGCCATTCAGGACGTCGAAACCGCCACGGGGCGGCTTCACCCGGGCTTGGTTTCAAGCCATGTTACCACCGCCCTTGAGGCGCGAGAGGACGACGATCCTCCGTTCGTGTTGGCCAATCTACAGGGTCTCCTGTTCCTCCCCGCCCCACCGGATCACGGAGGGGCCTTGGTCACGTTGTTCAAGGCCGTGGAGCGTTTTGTCGACGTTCACGTGTTGCGAACCCCCGGAGCCATGCGGACCGGTTTTGGCGGAGCCATCCTCGAGGACGTTCACCCTATCACGGCCACAGAAGACGTGCCTGATTGGTTGCCGCCTCACCTCCCTGCCACCTTGGAGGCGCGCGGGTGGGACGTCATCGACGAGCATGTTGGGCACGTTCACCGCGTGGCCTTGCAGCGCCGAAGCCATGGGCCGATGGCCGCCATCGACCTCGCCGTCCAACATCGTGCGTCGGGCGCCGAAGGTCCTGTGGTCATCGTTGACGCGGATGAAGGGCGCCGTGCTGCGATGGTGGCTGAATTGCAGTCGCACGGTTTGACCGTGAGCCACCGCTCCCCGTCAACGCCATCACGCGCGGTCACGGGCCTTCTTCGAGCCGCCAAAGCAGGGCTTGGGCCCGAACAATGGAACCTCGAATCCCTCATCGCTCTGGCGGGAGGAGCATCCATGGGCTTCAACGTGGCCAGCGTGGAACCCCTCGTTCATCCACATGAGCCGACGTGGCAACCCAGAGGCCATCCCGACCTTCTTCGTACCGTGGCCAGAACGGCCCATCTCCGCGGTGGGCACGGCGCGTTGCGCCGTTGGCAAGGCGTGCTTGGGTCCATGCGTCCAGACCCCCACCGCGGTCGTGTCGCTCAACAGCGCCAACAGATCGAGGAAACAGCATGGTGGCTGGCGTCCATTGCAACCCTTTGGGCGCCGATTTCAGACGCCCCTGAAAGCAGCACGCTGTCCGGGCCCGTCACGGGCGCGGACCTTCCCCTGCCCTCTCCTCCGAGTTCCCTGGTTGCTTGGGTTGACATGATGCTTGGTGCAGCCGATTGGGACATGCTCCGTTCCCGTGCATCACGCTTTGACACCAGCGTGGCCGGCCTTCATCACCTCAAGGAACGCTTGTCCCTCGGACTCGACGCTTCCGCTGAAGGGACCCATGCGATGGACGCCCTCGAGCTCTTGGGCGCCCACCCATCGGCTCCGGGGTCGGGAACGGAGGGAACCGACGTGCTCGTTGTGGCCCCCGAGGAGGCCCTCGGACGACCGAGCGGATTGACCGTTCTTGCCGGCCTCGACGACGAGGCATGGTCCATGCGCCGTTCGGATTTGCCGTGGTGTGACCGAGCCAGTCGCGTGAGCCTTGGCCTCTTTGATGGCGACCTGCCGATTCGACGTGGGCGCCATGTTGTGGCGCAATTGGTGGCTTCTTCCACGTGCGTGGTCGTGTTCGACTCCTCAGCGGAAGACGGGGCAGGCCCGTCTCCACCCTTGGCCGAATGGTTGCTTCACGTTCGCCGAAGCGGCCATTGGGACGCCATCAACTCGACACGGCCGGCGTGGCTTGCTTTGGGCGAGGGCCCCGACGTCCACGGATTGTGGGACACGGATCCTGACGGTACGCTGTCACCACGGCCCGGGGGTTTTCGCAACGGGCACGCGGGTCGAGCAGGACGGCGGCGCAGGGACCTTCGGCAACGAACCGGGTTGGACCTTGACGCTGGGCGCGGGGTCACCCTGCCGGTGAACCGTGGTGCTTTGCTTGCCTCTGCTGCCCCGGAGGTGCTGCAGGACCGAGCACGCCGACAACCCGACCTCCAAGCGCTCGAAACCGACGAGGTCTTGGCTTGGTCGGAAGCCTCGCGCTTGCAAACCACCTCTCGCCTGAACCTCCGACCGACACCTTCGGCCGTCGGGAAAGCAAGGAAGGTCGCCCTGCAAGACGAATGGCCTCACTTGGGTGTGCGGCTGAACGGCAACGTGGTGTCCGTCACGCTCGATCCCCGCCCCTTGGCTCCCCCAACGCTGGGGGACGGCGACTTGCACGTCGTGACGGGAAGCAACGGCCCGGGCCGGGAAGCCGCCACATGGTCACCCAGCCGTTTGCAGGCTTGGGTGGCCTGCCCCAGGAAGGCCTGGCTCGAACAAGCGTTCCGAGTGACCGGCGAAGACCGGGGGGCAGAAGACGTGGATCGGCGAGAACAAGGAGACCTTGTTCACCGGTTTGAGGAGGCTTCTTTGCGCGCGTTCGGCACATGGTCAGAGGAAGGATGGCGCACGTCTTCGGCAGCTCCGTTTGCGCCCCCAGATCTGAACGCCCACTGGCGTTCCGTCGTGGCCGACGTGTTCGAACAAACGCCTTGGCTGGGGCGCACCGATGCGGTGGCCACGCACCGGCGACGTGCCGCCATGGGCGATGCCCCTTCGGGGGCGACCATGCCAGGGCCATCGGCCACACCCGATGGGGAGTTGGGCCGTTTGCTGCTCGCCGATGCTGGATTGGTTGACGTGGCGCCCATCGCTGCGGAATGGGCCATCGTCAACGACGACGGCGAGGTTCCCGAGGTCATCTTCAGCGAAGGGATGGATGCACAACCGCTTCGATGCAGGATCGACCGCGCCGACGAAGTTCTCCTCGATGAACCACGCCGTCAACGTGCCGTGGAGGCGGGGCTGTTGGGAGAGGACGGCCCGGAGCGCCTCGTCATTCTCCGCGACGTCAAGAGCGTCGTTGGGCCCGAACGTTCGAAGGTCCAAGACCGCCATCTTCGGGCCTTGTACGACGAGGTTCAACTCGCGGCCTATGCCTTGGCATGGGAAGCAGCGCGACCGCGCGACCGTGTCGTGGGCGTTGGCATCTCCTCCGTGGGCTCAGACGCCTTCCATCATGTGGAATTGGACACCGCGTGGGCCGAGGTGCTCGACGACATGGACTTGGGCCTCGTGACCGCTCACCTCTGGCAAACCCATCCTGCTGCGCTGCGGGATGGAACCCCAAGTTCTCCCTTCCGCCGTTGGTTGGAAGAGCGAGCCTTGACGATGGCACGGGCCGTGCATGCCTCCGTTGAAGGTCAGGTGAATCCCACGCCTTCCAAAGCCTGCTCATCGTGTTCGGTGGCCTCAGCCTGTGGCGTGGCCTTCCTTGGAGGTGGCCGCTGATGCATCATCCGTTCAGGCACGCCCAACGCCTTGGGCTGGATTTGGACCGTCACATCGTCCTTGACGCCGGAGCCGGCACCGGCAAGACCACGGTCATGGCCGAGCGCTACGTCCAGCATCTGCTGACGGGCGCTCAGCGCGCCACCTTGTTGACGCCACCCGGGACTCGTCCTGGGCGGCCTGGCGCCGGCGCGTCACTCGAGGCTCCACGGGACCGTCTGACACCGGAGGCTTGGCCTGGATTGCTGCCGACCGAGGTCGTGGCCATCACCTTCACCCGGAAAGCAGCCGCCTCACTCCGTTCTCGGATCAAGCAACGCATCACCGCCATTCGTGGAGAAGCGGTCGAGGGCGACGACGAGGGCATTGTGGACGTGCGCTGGCGCGGACGTGCGGAAGGCGTGGTGGACCTTCTTTCGTCCTTGTTGGACGACGCACCGGTAACCACCATTGACGCGTTCCTGAACCGCCTGGTGGCTCCGTACATCGACGAATTGATGCCGCGCCGTGTCGACGGACACGTTCCTGAGGAAGGGATGGAAACGTTGCATGATACGGCCATCGCGGCCGTCTGGCGCCTTCGAAACCCAAGCGACGCCACCGCTTTCCAGATCCCAAACGGGACCGCGGTCATCGAGGCTCGCGATCGGTTGGCTTCCTCCCTCGGCGGCCACGGCGCCGCCCATCGGGTGTTCAGCGCCATGTTGCGCAACGGAGCCTTCGTGGCCGAAGCACGCCGTGCCCTGCACGCGTCTACTGCAGGCCTGCCCGTAGACGAGCAAGCCCTTCGCGGCATGGTGGCCACGTTGGCGGAAGGGCCTGATTTTACCGCGTTCCTCGACACGCTTCGCAACGCCTTGCTGGCGTGGCACGGACACGTCCTGACGCGTTCCGACGATCACGTCGAACCGCAAGAAACCAAACTTGGACATCAACAAACACGCTTCCGTGAATTGCGGCGTTGGTGCGATCAAAGGCCTGCCGAAGACGGATGGTCGCAACTCCGATGGCTGTACGGAGCATTGCGGATCGTGACGAGCGCCAACAACTTGTCCAAAGGAGCGTACGGGTCGTGCTTCCCGGGCAACGCCTTGCCCAAAGACGGGGCTTGGCCAGCGGGCTGCGGGGCTCCGAGGCGCGGCAAGAACGCCGATGCCGCGAAGTTGGCCTACATTGAGGGCCTGGAGGCGTGCAAGGCCACGGTGACCGACCTTTTCGAGGACCCACAACACCGTTGGTGGGCCACCCTTGCGACGGTGGCCATTGAGCTCGAGCCCGGATTGCCCTTCACCTTCATCCCGCTCGACGCCGATCTTTGGGCAACACCCCTCGCCCACCCTCTTCCCGTGGCGCCTCCGGAGGGCGCCCTGTGCACCGGGGCAGCCTTTGCTGCCGCATTGATGGAAGACCTGTTCGTGGTCCACGAAGCCAACGGCCGTGCCCTGAACATCGTCAAGGGCGAGCGAGGACTCATCGATTTCGAGGACGTCCAACGCATGGCTGCAGACCTGCTGTTGGCCCGTTGTCCGGAAGCCGTCCGTGACGGAGGTTGGCCAGAAGAGGTGGTCCATGCCCTCGATCATCTCGAAGTGCCCTCGCCGGACACGACCGACGGACCATGGACGGACGCGCACATTGAACGCGCGATTGTGCTGGCCGGGGACGACTCGGTTCTCGTTGAGGACATCCAACGCCGCTGGGGCCGTCTCAAGCGGCTGCGGCGTGAGTTCCGTGCCTTCATCATCGACGAATTCCAGGACACGAACCCGGCCCACCTTCGTCTGCTGGCCCGCCTTTGGGGCCCACGTCAGCGGATGCAAGGAGAACCTGCAGGACCCCTGAGTGCATGGGACCCCACCGTGTGCGTGGTCGGCGACATGAAGCAATCGATCTACCGATTCAGGCAGGCCGACGTTCGGGTCATGCGGTCGACCACGACCGCCATCCGTCAAATGAATCGACTGGAAGCAGAGGAACCGCGGCTGGCTCCCTACCGTACCGAAGGGGCCGGACGTGACCCCCGGCCGGAAGGCGACGGTGGTCCGATGGGCAACTACCACGGGGCCATCGAACACACGTCTGGAAGCCGCGGGCGTCCGTGGGGTGAGGTGCATTACGGTCTCCTCCGCCCGGGCGTGAGCGCCAGTGAGCAGGTGGCCCAAAACCGCCTTGAAGGGCACATCGAACTCGACGAGAATTTCCGCACCGCGCCCCCGCTCATGGAGACGCTCAACGGTCTGTTCGAAACGGTGCTCGGACCGTCAAGCCGCAGCATGAGGGGTGAGTGGTACGCCGATCCTCAGCGCTTGGATCCCATCGGGACGGTCGAGGGCACACCTCGCATGGAATGGCTGGTTCCCGTTCGGCGTGAATCCGAAGCGGTAAGCGAGGACCTTCTCGTCCCCCTGTCTCCCTTCGACGACCCTCGTTCAAAGGCCGTTCATCTCGAGAACGAACTCATTGCAGCTCGCGTTGCAGCCCTCGTGACGGGCACCCCCATTCGTGTAGGTGAGGATCAAGAAGCGCCAGACGACGGCCCGGTGGACCCTTCCGACGTGTTGATTCTGGTGCATGCACGCTCACGTTCGGCCGATCTTGTCGAACGGTTGCGCGCTCGAGGCGTGCCGGTCATGGTCGACCGACAGGGCAACCTGCTTGAGCAACCCGTGGTGCGGCCGCTGGCTGCAGCCGTTGAGGCCCTCGCAAGCCCAGATTCCACGCACGCTTTGGCGGTGCTTGCCCGCTCTTCGGCCTTCGGCCTTGCCGATGATGCGCTGCCGGAAGCCTTCGCTCGGTTGGGTGAGTCCGGCAACGTGTGGGATGCGTTGACCGTCGCAGCGGGCCACCACAGCGGCATCGCCCGTCGCTGCCAACACCTTGCGGAATCAGGCGCCATTCATGCCGTGGTGGATCTCCTTCTCGACGAGTCAGACCTTCTCGTGGCGCACTGCACCGACGCTGAACGCCAACATGCGGAGCGCTTTGCGTTGATGTTGCGAGGGATGAGTCAGGCAGAGGGCGACGACCCCGTCGTGCTGCACGAACGGTTGACGGCTCTTTCGAGCCTTGAGCGCGACGGCCCACCCGCCATCGTTGAGCCGTCGGGTGGAGCGGTCGAGATCATGACCATTCACAACGCCAAGGGCTTGGAACGAGACGTCGTGGTCGTGGCTGGTCTCTTTTCTGCTGGCCGTCAAGACGCCAGCCAGGAGTCCCGCGACAACGTGCGCGTGTTGCCGGATTTGGTCGTGGCTCGCCCCCGGCCATGGCCGTCGCTTCCCGCGCCGCAGGACGGGCTTTGGCGCATGGCCAAAGCCTTGGGCGACGCACAGGCCAAGGCGGAACGCGCCCGCCAATTCTACGTCGCCTTGACCCGCGTCGAGCGGCACCTCATCGTTGCAGGAGCACCAGAGAAGGCCACCGTGGACGAGGACGGTTGCCTGTTGTTGCCGATCAGCGACACCGCCACGCGCACCTTCGGAGACCATTGGATGGAAGCGCTCTCCGTCCGTGGTCTGGCCGTGGATGGCGATGCATCACCATGGTGCCCTGTTCCCGTCGAGAAAGGAGAAGCCCTCCTGTTGGACCCCGCCGTGCTCCTCGAGAACGCCGGCCTCGGAGATGAGGCCATTCCGTCGTTGCTCATCGTGCACGACCCCAGCGCAGCGTCCGATGCAGCCACCCTCACGCCGTTGGGGCGGTTGGAAGCCACGCTTGCCTCCCTTGGGGGCCACGGTGAACCAGCCCCCGTCGTCACCACAGAGGTGGACCACCGTCTTCGCATCACGCCCCATGGGCTGGATGCCGCCAAAGCCTGCCCTCGACGCCATTGGCTCGAGCGTGTGCGCGGATGGCGACCTGAGGCCTTCGGGCATGCCGTGACCGTGGACGGCGAGGGTCTCGACGCCAAGCCTCGGAGCAGCGACGCCGAAGACGATGCTGCGGGCTGGCCGGCGCCGACGGTGTTCGGAACCATGGTCCATCGCGTCGTTGAACTCGGTCTGCAAAATCCCGTTGAAGGGGCAGCCTCTCCGGCCCTTCCGGCGTCGTGGACCGGCAAGCAACCCGACAGGTTGCTCGACGAAAACGTGCTCAAGCGGGTGTTTTCGGAGCACGGTCTCGAGATGGCCGCCCATCCACAGGTGGTTGAACGCATGATGCACCTGCTTGGTTTGATCCAGCGTGGGCGCTTGGGTCGGCTGGCACGAGGCGACGAACAGCGTGGGCGCTCCCTTGATGGATTGCGCACAGAGCACCCCTTCTTCGCCATGCTCGAGGTTCCTGGTGGACCGATTTCCGTCACGGCATGGACGCGCGAGGGGCGGGTTGACGTGGCGACGGTGCAGCGCCCCATCGCCGAAGTCGAGGGCCGAATGGACCTCGTCATCGCCGTTCAAGACAACGCCCTTGGCGCATGTTTGCAGGTCGTGGACCTGAAGACCACGGGATGTTTGGCGCCTTACCGCCCAGACGACGTGGCCCGCGGGCATCCGCTTCAGGACCTCAGCGGCATCGGGGAAGACGGACGCACGCAAGCCGAACGCGATGAGTTGGCCCACTACGCCTTGCAGTTGACGCTTTACTCCATGGCGCTCGAAGCACAGGAGGCCGGCCGTCCCGAAGGAGAACGCCGCCGCGTGTTGCCTCCTGCGCTGCTTGTGGCCGCCTCAGGGCGAATGGTGGACATGACCGACGACGAATACGCGAGCCATCGGTCCGAGGCAGAACGGCTGATGCGGTGGAAGGTGCAACTTTCCGTTGACGCCGAATCCGTGGCCGAGCCTGCACGTCTTCCAAGCGATGCGGCAGAGCCGTGCAAAACGTGTCCTTACTCACGCGGTGTCATCCGTTTGTGCGGACCTGAAGGAGAGGAGATTGGCCCTCTATGACGGACAGCGTCCGGCGATGACCAGCGTACCCGGGTCTCCGGCGGCACGCCACGTTTCGATGGATTCGAATCCAGCTTCGACCCAGGCCTCCAACCACTGCGCTTCGGACATTGTGGTCATGTGGACGCCGACCTTTTCTGGCCAGTCGAGGCTGTCCTCGTGTTCGGCGTAGTGGTCCACGCCAACGACGGCCCAGCCGCCGGGTTCCAGCCACGCGTTTCGGAAGGTGGCGAGCATGGCAGCAGGATCGTGGAGGTAGTACAGCACCTCCATGGACACGAGCAAGTCAAAGCGCCCCTCAGGGGTCCAATCTGGAAGCATGGCGTGGTGGTAATGGCCCTCGGGATCGACACGTTGGGCCTTCTCAATCATGCCCGGAGCACCGTCCACGCCCTCCGCATGTGAGCAAAACGGCATTGCAGCGAGTTGACGGACCACCCATCCGTTTCCGCAGCCCACGTCGATGGCTCGGAAGCTGCGACCAAGTTCGGCGGTGCGGGTGAGCCCAAAGGCGAGCATTTCTCCCACTGCGGCCGCATGACCCCGCTCCATGCCTTCGTCACGGCCTTCTGTGGCCCAGTCGCTGAACACGTCCACGGCCGGGCGCACGTCCGTCATGCGTTGGGCTTCGGGCTGCATCGCATCATCTTGGTGGTGCAAAACACCATCACATTCCGGACGTGTTGCCGGTGCATGGCCGACCTCGACGACGTGCTTTACCCTCGCATTGAACCCCATCTCGACGGCATGTTGGAGGTCAGCGGTGTGCACAGCGTGGCTTGGGAAGTCTCTGGAAACCCTGAGGGGGCGCCGGTGCTCGTCATTCACGGCGGCCCGGGCGGTGGCAGCCAACCCGATTACCGCCGTTACTTCGATCCAAACCATTGGCGCATCGTGCAGTTCGACCAGCGCGGCTGCGGGCGCTCGACGCCATGGGCAGAGCTTGAGGACAACACGACCACGGCGTCGGTGTCTGACATTGAGCACCTCCGCGAGCACCTCGGCATCGAAGCGTGGGTGGTGTTCGGCGGCTCGTGGGGCTCGTCGCTGTCCCTCATCTACGCGCAGCATCATCCTGAACGTGTGCAGCACCTCGTGCTGCGCGGCATTTTCCTGTGCCGTGAAAGCGAATTCGCATGGTTCTATCAGGAGGGCGCGAGCCACATCTTCCCAGACGCCTTCGAAGGGTATCGGAACCACATTCCCGAAGCGGAGCGCGGCGACCTCATGCGGGCTTATCACGCTCGTCTGACCTCGGAGGATGAAGCCATTCGCCACGCCGCGGCCAGGGAATGGACCCGCTGGGAAATGGCGACCAGTTACCTGATTCCGAAGGCCTCAGCGGAACTCAAGGCCGACGACCTGCAATTCGCTGTGGCCTTCGCACGCATCGAATGCCATTACTTCACGAACGGGATTTTCATGCCGCCCAACTTCATTCTCGACCATGTGGATCGTTTGTCGGACATTCCCATCGACATCGTGCAGGGGCGTTACGACGTCGTGTGTCCAGCCCGCAGCGCGTGGGATCTGCACACCGCCGCGCCGCACAGCCGGTTGCACATCATTGGCGATGCAGGGCATTCGATGACCGAGCCGCCCATCGCCGCGAAACTGGTGGCGGTTATGAACGGCCTTCACTGAGGCCGGTTGGCGACCCAGTTGAACAAGTCGTGGAAGATTGGACTGAGCGTTCTGGATTGTTCGGTCAGCGCGTAGCCCCCCGAATCATCGCCTTCATCCGTTTGTGTGATGAGGCCGTAGTCTTGGAGTTCCCTCAGGCGGCGCGAGACCGTCGTCGACGTGCTGTCCACGAGGCGCTTGAGGTCGGTGAAGCGCATGGGCTGCCCCTTCTTGTCGAGCACCAGCATGATGTGAAGCGCTTTGGAACGGGTCAGGATTTCCATCAACTCGTCCATTTGGCCGTAGACCGGGTCGCACGCTGTTTCGATGTCCATCGTCTCCCCCGCATCTACGCTTACCGCCTTGGACATAAATGACAAGTCACGCCGGTGGTACTTGGCAAGAGCGGTGGACGCCTCCACCACGCACCATTCGCCGGAAGCGATGCACCTGAAGCGTCGTCTTCATAGGGTGGTGGACGGTCGAACATGTGAGCATAGGCTCGGGTCGATGAGGATGAGCGAAGAAGGCACGGTGACCGATGAGGTCCGCATCCGCGAGCTTGAACAGGCCCTTGAGACCGAAACGGACCGTCTGAAGAAGCTCTATGCCGCCTATGAGCAGCAGGAAAAAGAGTACTTGGACGCCAAGGCAGAAATCGAAGTTCTCGAGAAGGAAATCGTCGATCGTGAGATCGAAAAAGAGGCCATGGAAAACATCCTGATGGAGAAGGAGCTCAAACTCCGCGAACTGGAAATGTCCTCCACCAAATCCGCCAAGCGCGTTGAGCACCTTGAGCCGGAACTTGAGAAGATGGAAGAGAAGTACACCCGCGAGAAGGACCGTCTCGGGAAGGTGTTCGCCATCGCCGAAGAACTCGACAACGACCTGAAGCTTGCCGTGACCGAAATGAAGGCACGCGACGGGTGGTACGTGGCCCACATGTCCCTCTTTGAGGACCTCAACAAGGCCATCCAAGAGCGCTACGAGATGATCGAGCAGGCCGTCGAAGCCGAGCGTGCCGCTCAGCAGAAGGCCGACGCCTTCGTTGAGCGCATGGATTCCATGGTCGAAGCTCGCGCGGCCGAGATGACCATCGAAGAAGCCGAAGGCGCCATCGCCGAGGAAGCCACCTCCACCTCCTCCGAGGACCAGATCGTGGTTCCCGTTGGCGTGGTTGAAGTGGCCATTTCCCCCGGACCTGACGGAGAATACGGCACGGACGACGACGAAGTCGAAGTTCGCGCGCGTGGCGGTGCCGATGAAGCATCGTCCACTGAACCCGAAGCCGAAGAAGAGGCCGAGCCTGAACCCGAAGCCGAAGAAGAGGCCCCTGTTGAAGAATCAGCGACCTGGGACGACGGCGAGGACCCCTGGGACGGAGCGTGACCGAGCGAATGGCCTGGCTCGCTGAGGGCTCCTCGGCGATGGTCGTTGCACCCATCGTGTCCGGCAGCATCGTGCTGCTGATTTCCGCCTTCATCGATCCGCTGTTTGGCTTGGGTCCACTTCTCGGTGTCCTGTTGCTTTCTGCAGCCTCTTGGCTCCTTCTTCGGTTTCGAGATCCGCCCCGGCGCATTCCGCAAGACGCAGACGTCCTCGTTGCTCCAATCGACGGGACCGTCGTGCATCTTCGTCGAGAACGCCCAACCCATCGCCGTCCGGACGCCAACACGCCTCCGAACGAGGTCGTCGAGGACCTTGGCGGTGGGCCATGGACCGCCGGAGCAAGCGCCTCGTCGTTCGAAACCGAGCAACGCTTTCTCCCGGTCGAGGACGAGGAAAAAGGCGACGTCTGGTGCTTGCGCATTGCGGTCGGTGTGTTTGACGTTCAAGTCCATCGCGCGCCGATGGCAGGGACGGTGCGCGCCGGCGAACACCGTCGTTCGGTGGAGGGGCTCAACGAGCGCCTCCGTTGGGTGATCGAATCGAACGGGCGGTGCGTTGAGGTGCTCGCTCATTTGGTCCGGCCCCGTTTCGCCCTGACACCGTTGGCCGTTCCCGGTGAACAGGTACGTCGAGGGCAACGGCTGGCCTTCATGTCGACCACCCCAATGCTGGACCTTCGCGTTCCGGCCGACGCTTGGACGCCAGAAACCACGCTGTTCAGCACGGACGCGGGGGCCAACGGTCAAGAGGTCCAAGCCGGAAGCACCGTCGTGTTCCACCCCTTGTGGGACGCGGAGGAATGAACGTGAAACGGACCCTTCCTGCGGTCGTGGCCCTGATGATGTTCCTCATGCCGTACGGGTATTTCCAGGCCGGCATGATCGTATACAGCGGTGCGACCTTGGCCGACCCCACATGCGGAGACCACGCTCCCTACAACACGCCGGCCGCCTACACGCCCCACCTATGGGGCACCGACATGATCGACGTCGCGGCCAGCAACCTCACGACCAACATCACGGCGGAGGCTCCGAACGGTCTCGCGACATGGTCCATGCCGGTGTGGTCCAACGCCACCATTTCCATGGAAGACGAACCAATCGACCTCAAGGCGTGGGTCATCGAACAGGACCCCACCGAACCTTGGGTGCTTTTGGTCCACGGCATCCGTTCTTGCAAGGCCAACCATGAGGTTCTCCTCCCTGGTGGTATGCTGGCTGAGGCCGGATACAACGTGGTCATCATGGACATGCGTGATCACTGGGAGAGCACCCTCGAAGACGGGCAGGTCTCGGCCGGCCAGAAAGAATGGCGCGACGTGGTCGCCGTCTGGCAGTGGATTCAGGACGAGAAAGGCGTGCCTGCCGAACGCATCGGCGTGATGGGTGCTTCGATGGGAGCGGGCACCGTGGGGATCGCCTTTGCGCAAGAGGAGCGCATGGCCAGCGTGTTCCTCGATTCACCGTTCTCCAACATGGGGGACATCATCGTCGAAGAACTGGCCTTCAGAGGATATCCGACCTTCCTGAAAGACGCCGGGATTTTTGCTGGGCGCGTCAGTTCTGGCGAGGATCTGGTTGCGTTCAACCCCATCGACGGAGCCCACGCCATCGGCAACCGAAGCATGACCATCGTCCATGGCGAAGACGACCTGCGCATCCGAATTCATCACGGTGAATCGATGTGCGACGCCGCGACCGAAGCGGCCACAGACCCAACCCAGGTGTCCTGCTGGTTTGAGTCGAGTCAACTGACGTTCGACAGCACCAATGATGGGAACGTCGTTGAAGGGCACGTGACCCTGATGCTGACGCACACCCCGATTTACGAACAACGCTTGCTGGAGTGGGCCGACGGCCTGCGCGTCACGGCAGGTTGAAACCGGGTTCGTTGCAGCCGGAGTCGAGGAACATGGCCACACGGTTGACCTTGGTTGGGCAGGGCGAGAAGGCCCAACGGGTGCACGACCTCGTGAAGGCGCCGGCCAACACCCCAGAATCCCGACGACGTCAAGCGAGTTGGGACGCAAGCCGCCCGGCGACGGTGTACACCACGCCAGAGATGTTGCCCGACGGAACGCCATGTTCTGCGGCCACGGTGATCCTTCGGACCAAGGGTTGCCATTGGTGGTGGTCCAGCGGTTGCACGTTTTGCGGTTACTTCAACGACACACGGGACGACGTGACGGAGGCCGATTTGCAGGCGCAGTGGGATTGGTCCGCGGCCAAATTGAACGGTTTCGCCGACGTGCAGATGGTCAAAGTCTACACGTCAGGTTCCTTGCTTGAGGACCGAGAAATTCCCGTTGGATTCCAAGAGCGTGTGCTCCGTGAATGCGCGGAACGCGGGCTTCATTTGATCGTCGAAAGCCGGACCGAACAACTCACCCAAGAGAAATTGGCGTGGGCCACGACCATCAATCCCGACTTCACGGTCGCCATTGGACTCGAAGCCTACGACGATGAAGTGCTCCGTTTCCACGTCAACAAAGGCTTCAGCGTTCGGTCGTACGACCGCGCGGTGGCCAACCTGAAAGAAGCCGGCCTTCGGGTCAAGGCCTACCTGATGTTCAAACCCCCGTTCATGAGCGA
>QQSJ01000049.1 GCA_003602635.1 Candidatus Poseidoniales archaeon | reverse complement strand
TCCTCGGGCACCGGGCCGGTCTCGATTGGACCTTCCCATGAGCGCATGAGAGGATGGCATGGCCGGCATTCCTTGAGGTTGGTCCTTCCTCTGGCGCGGAACGTTCACACCCTCGGTCGCTGCCAACCGGCCGTGACCCCCCCCTCCGCCGTGCGCCGTCGCGCGACATGGATGCTGTTGCTGGTCACGTTGGTGTGGGGTGCGACCTTCATTTGGATGCGCGAGATCATGCTTGCGCTGGAGGCAGATTTGGAACGCATCGGCAGCACGGCCGTCGTGGCCTTCCTCGTTTCGTCTCGTTTTGCGTTGGCTGCCGCAGTCTTGCCGCTGTTTCCCTCTGTCCGTCGCCACCTCGGCGACCCGGAGGTATGGAAAGCCGGTCTTGCGCTTGGCCTCGCTCTTTTGGCGGGATTCTTGGCGCAAATGACCGCGTTGGGGGAACTTGAACCGTCGACGTCCGCCTTCTTGACCTCGCTTTACGTGGTCAGCACCGCACTGCTGTCCAACCTGTTTGGGGAAGGCCGGCCGTCCAAACTTCTCTGGTTTGGGGTCTTTCTCGCAACCCTTGGGGCCGGTTTCATCGAGGGCCCTCCTCATTTGACGTGGGGTTGGGCTGAGGTCATCACCGTGTTTTGCGCCGTTTGTTTTGCTGTGCACATCCTCCTCACCCAGCGGTACACGACGAAGATGGATCCCATGGCGCTGACCTTCACGTCGTTCGTCGCCGTCGCGGTCCTCGCCATGGCCTTGGCCCTGGTTTCGACGCGCGGATCCGCCGGGCCATCGGACCTCGTCGGCGTGCTTCGGGTCGACGGTGTCCTCTTCCCGCTGCTGTGTCTTGGCCTGTTTGGATCCCTCGTCGCCCTGGGCATCCTCAACCTCTACCAGCGCCATCTGGAACCGGTCAGGGCTGCCATCATCTACACCCTCGAGCCGGTGTGGGCGACTTTGTACGGGCTTTTGCTTGGCTTGGTGGGGTGGACCCCGTGGATCCTCGTGGGCGGGGGACTGCTCGTCGTTGGCAACCTTCTGGTCGAAATCACCAGCCAAGACGAGGAAGAATGAACCCCTCATGAACGAACACATCGTTCAAGTCCCTTATCGCAGGAGTGGCATCATGGCCGCAGGCGAGACGAACTCCACGACGGGCGGCTCCGACGCTCCAATGACCTCCCGTCGTTTTGCGACCGACGCCGTACACGCTGGAACGCAGCACATCGGCGACGCGGTCAACACCCCCATCTTCCAATCCTCGACCTACCGCCTCACCGACGAACGGTACGCCGGTTGGGCGGCCGGGGCGCAACACACCCTGCTCTACGCGCGCCTCTCCTCGGTCAACACCGACGCGGTCGCGCAAAAGCTTCGGGCCATGGAAGGCGGTGAGGACGCCGAGGTGTTCGCCAGCGGCATGGGTGCCATTTCTGCGGTCTTTCTCGGCCTGCTCAACGCAGGCGACCACATCGTGGCCAGCGCCGACATCTACGGCGGCACGTACGGCCTTCTGATGGATGAAATGACCCGCTTTGGGATCGAAATCACGCTCGCCGACATGCGGGACCCCGCTTCCTACGAAGCCGCCATCCAACCGAACACCAAGATGCTCTACATCGAGACGCTGACCAACCCCGTGCTCAAGGTCTGCGACATCCCCGCGATGGTGGACGTCGCCAAGCGCCATGACCTGCTGTGCATCATCGACAGCACCTTTGCAAGCCCATGGGGCTGCAACCCGCTGAAGTACGGCGTGGATCTTGTCATCCATTCGACCACGAAGTACCTCGGCGGACACAGCGACATCATTGGCGGAGCCGTGGTCGGCCGAGCCGACCTTGTGGCGAAGACGTTCAAGCAAAAGGTGCACTTTGGGGCCTCGCCGGACCCTCACGCATGCTACCTCTTGGAGCGGGGCATGCGGACCCTGCACGTGCGGATGCCTGTGATTTGCAACAACGCCGCCACGGTCGCGGCTCGCCTCGAACAGCATTCCGCCATCGAGCGCGTGTACCACACGTCCTTGGAGAGCCACCCGGATCACGAGGTGGCACAACGCGTCCTCCCCAACGGCTCAGGCATGGTCGCCTTCGTTGTCAAAGGCGGCGACGCAGCCGCCCTACGGTTCATGCGGAAGCTCAAGATCATCTACGAAGCCACCAGCCTCGGCGGCATTGAGTCGCTCATCGAATGCCCGTTCAACTCCAGCCACGGGGCCATGCCGGAGGACGTCCGGATGGAAGCGGGCATTGTGCCCGGATTTGTGCGCATGTCGATCGGCATCGAGGACGTGGAAGACCTCTGGGACGACATTGCTCAGGCGCTTGATGCCTGATCGTCACGGTGCAGCAACGCCCATCGTCGCCGCAAGGTCAGTCAGGGCCGCCTCGAACGCCTCTCGATGGGCGGCATCGTCGTTCTCAAGCAACGCGGACCCCGATTCGATGAGGGCGCGTGCAGCGGTGGACCACGCCCCACCTCGGTCCCGGGCCACGGGTTCGAAATGCCATTCTTGGCCAGTGTGTCGGTCAGCAGCGAGCAACCAAGCCCAGGCCGCGGCCGCCGCCTCCATGTCGTCGTGGCGGTCACAGGCCACCTTTTGTGCCCGTCCGCCGCCGTCGAGCAAACCGGTCAGCACCAGGTCATGCGTCAGGCCGAGGGGACCGGTCAAGTGCCCTCGGCGATGCGGGAAGCGCGATTCACGCCGGGCGGCGGCCCGAGCGTCGTCCAACCCACGAAGGAAGGCGCCAAACGACTTGGGGCGTCCGTCCACTGAAGCCAAGATAGCAGCGAGGTCGTCGCCTTCGAGGCCGAGGCCGATCAAACCGTCTTCGTGATGGTCGGCCCACAGTGCGCCCATGATGGCGTTCAAACTGGCGCCTTTGGTGACCAGCAAGGCCCCCTCTTCTCGCTCCCGCAACTCGCCTCGTGTGTCGATGATGCCACCGCCTTCGGCCATGCGAGCGGTCAGCATGGCTGCAGTGAACGCCGCTTCGTCTTCGGTCCCGCCGACGGACGTGAGGTGTTCCACCACGTCATCCATGCTCGTCCCGTCCATCCAACGGTCGTCGAGCACAAGCCCATGGTTGAGGTTCGTGAGAACTTCCGCCTTCAGGCGGCCACCGAGGACGCCTTCGTTGAGCGTGAGACCTTGCCATGCATCGAGCAGGCGGTCCATCCCATCGATGCAGGCCTGCGGAAGCGGCTCGTCTGAGGGCCACCCTTCGGGCGACCAACGCGCTTCAACGTCGACAAGCCGGGGAAGGATGGGCGGCAGCATGGACATGGCCAAATGGTGCACGAAGGCTTTGTCTTTCTCGCCTGCCGTGCCCACGGCATCAAGGTCCATGGCCACAATGGGCCCGTGGTGGAAGGCCAGTCGCACGTAGCCGGTGGCGTCGTGCTGGTCGGACGCCACCACCGTTGGGTCGATCCCTTCCGTGTGGTGCACTTCAACGCCGTCCACCTCGGTGGTCGTGAAGGAAAAGCGGGAACGTTCCAACACGTCTTCGAGCCATCCCTCGGGTGGCGTGGTGTCGCGGCCGGTGCACACGAAGCCATCGCTCCATGAGAAAAAGTGGAGACCGCGCCGGGCGTGTTCTTCCCATGCGAGCATGCGGAGGGTGACGTTGTGATGGTTCTGAAGGCTGGCCAAGTAGGCCTGCTTTCCGTCGCCTCGACGGATGTACGAACCGCTTCCAAAGGCGGCGTTCTGGTACTTCCCAACCGTTGAGATTTCGACGTCGTGAGCGGCGTGGAAACTGCCGGCAAGCGCCTTGGCGATGTGATCGCCCCGCTTGGCCAGCATGCGCTTCTTCAGCCAGGCCGTGTCACCTCGACGCTGAACCACCTGGTCGATCTCTTTCATGCTCCGCTCGATGGGGTCACGTCGCCAGCCACGTCGCACAGAGCCAGAGAGCACCGGAAGGGCCCGTTCGGGGTGCTCAAGCAGGCGATCGAGGTTTCGACGCAGGCGCTTCGCGGTGTCTTCGTTGGCGTGCTTTGTGCCTCGCATCCGAACCCGCTGGCGCTTTTTGCCGGGGAATTCGACCTGCGGTGCACGTGCCATCGGTCTGCCTCAGGATGTCGCGGGTGGCGTGTGGGATGAGGCTTTCTCAGACCGTCCGCATCACGCCTTGCTCAGCGTGTAGTCCAGCACGACGAGGGAAATGCTCCACTGCACGGTCTCACCGTCGTCCTGGTGGTTGCACAAGGCCCCGCCGCCGGTCGAAACGGTCACGGTCAAATCGAGGTTCGACGGGCCGAAGCCCACGTCACCTCCGTCCAGCGCCGCCCGAAGGTCGCCTTCTGAGATGTTCTCCGCGCCGCCTGTCTCAAACAAGGCACGATCGAACCATTCAACCGACACCTCGTGCGAAGCGGTGCTCCCCTCGACGTTTTGCCCTTCTGCGCTTGCTGACCGTTCTCCGCGTTGGAGCAGCCCAGCAATGGTGTCCGGTTCAGCGTCGGCCGCGCCCGGTGCGGCACAACCGGGACCGCCAGCTGTTTCGTCTTCGTTGTACACCAACGTGGCCACCAGGCCCACGACGTTCCGTCCGTCCGCGGCGCCGTTTGCGCCGTCGCTGTGCACCTCAACCGGGACGGTCTGACCATCCCCTACGAACTCCTCTCCGGAGCCAATTTCGATGAATTCCACCGCGCCATCAATGACCCATGATGCGGCTGAATCTGCGGGCTCTGGCGCGTCTCGCAGCAGGTAAGCCCCTTCGGCGGCGGCGGCCGGTGCAAGAATGACCAACGCCGCGATGCCGAGGGCGCGCCCCGAAGGAACGTCGAAGCGGCCGAGCGGGGACCCGTCCTTGATGCGGTACGCGTGGTCAATGAAGTGAGCGAGGAAGGCCATGGTCATGCCAGGAATGGATTCGAAGACGTGTTCATTGAGGCCGAGGACCCGCCAAATGATGACCCCGAACAAGGCGGCCATCATCATCGTGACCGAATGACGGGTGTCCGGTTGATAGCCGGTCCAACGGACGATGAGCATGGGAACGAAGATGCCGCCAAGGCCGTACACGGCAAGGACCACGAGGGAGAACACGGAGTCGCCCCCGGGCACGTAAAGCCCGACCAGCGAGATGACCGTCGCGAAGGCGGCCATCACCAACGTGACCTTCTTTGTCGTGGCATGGTCCTGACTCCATTCCGGGCGGATGTCGTCGGTGACCGCTGCGGTGCAGGCCAAGACTTGGCTGTCAGCCGTGGACATGGTGGCGGCGAAGATCGACGCGAGGATGAGGCCGGCCCAGAAGGGGCCGAGGACGTCCATGGCGAGCGTGGGCAGACCAAGCTCGGCATCGAACCCGTCCTGCGTGAACATCACGCGGCTGGCCCAGCCGATGACCAGCATGAGGGCGATGAACGGGGTTTGCCAGACGAAGAACCAGACCATCGCCTGTTTGCGCTCCTTGTCGGAACCCAAGGTCATCACACGGGACACGACCTGGGGTTGCCCAGCGACGCCAAGTCCACCGAGGAAGAACGCGAAAATCCAGAGGCTGACGCCGAGAGCGAGGTTCGGCGGAATCAGGCCGGTGAGCACAGGGTCTTGTGCTTGCAAGGAGGTGTTGAGGCCACCAAAGCCTCCGACTTCGCCCAAGGCGACCCAGCACAGCATGGTGGTTCCAATGATCATGACGCACGATTGCGCTGCATCGGTCCAAATGGAGGCTCGGATGCCCCCTGCGTAACAATAGGCGACCACGAGCACGAAACCGATGAGGATGCCCAGCACAGGATCCCAACCCATCATGGCGAACAGCGCCTTGCCACCGCTGGTCAATTGGGCCGCGGCGTAGACGGAAAGGAACGCCACGGACAGCACGGCGGCGAGTTTGGCTTCTGGGGCGCCGCTGACGCTGGCGACCAGTGAGGAGAGGGACCGCACGCCTCGTTCGTTGGCTTCTTCCTGGATGTACCGGTAGAGCCAGATCCATGCGACGACTTGGCCAATGCTGGAGGCCAAACCAATCCAAATCGCAGAGTAACCAACCGCGTAGGTGAATCCGATGAACCCGATGAACATGTAACCGCTGTTCCACGTGCTGACCGCAGAAAGGGCCGCCAGCGCCGGGTGCATCCCACGTCCGGCGACGAGGTAATCGTCCGTGGTGTCCACCTTCACACGCATGCTGGAGAGCCCAACGGCTGCAAAGAAGCCGAGGAAGAGCAGGAAGGACAACAGCATCGCGACGTTGCTCATCGCCCCGACCACACTCCCCCTCCCCATCAACGCTTCCGAGGGAGGCGCGGGGGAATCAGGCCCTTCGCCATCGGGCGATGGCTTCGGCTTCAACGCCCTCGACCGTGGCCGGGATCAGCAGGCAGTTCAGACGTCCGCCGGTTTCCGAGGGCAACCCGTCCACCGTTGTCGTGACAAAAGCCTCGTCCACGGTGCCCACATCAGCGCACAGCACCACGGGCCAAGCGCCCACGTCGAGGTCGGAAAGGGCTGCAGCGTTGCGTTCGACCTCAGGCGCATCGCTCGCTGCGCGCTCGTTCAAGCGCTCGGCCATCAGGTGAAGGCTACGATGGGCGTCCTCCGGCCGCATGGGCCGCTGGTCGCCGGTGCCCGCCCCGGTTGGATCCAAATCGAGAAGCACCAGCGTGTGCAGGCCTTGGTGACGGTTGACGGCGACGGTTTCGAGCGGAGAGGTGGCGATCCATGACCCGTGCGGGTACGTCAGCGTGGTTTGTCGTCCAAAGCGGTAATTGGACAGCCCGGCCGCGCCGGTGACCATCCCTGTGATGCTGAGTCCGTGCAACACGTGGCATGGAATCCCCGCTTCCAAAGCGCGAAGTTGCAGGTCAACGTGGGTGGTGGCTTGCAAAGGATCACCGACCACCAGCAGCGCCACCAGCGAAGTTTGAGCCAGCTCAAACATCCGTGTGGGGTGTTCCACGTCGGGCCTCATGACCCGTTCGATGGGGCCGATGCGTGCTTCCAAATCGGCCAAGTCCTCGTCGGGCCACAACGCGGTGTACGCCTCATACCAGCGATGTTCGGCTTTTTGTGCAGCCTCAAGCGCGGCGAGGGTCATCCCGCCGAGGCCGCCAGGCCCCAGTCCGACAAGGAGCAAGCCGGAGGGGGGCAAATCGACCGTCATGCTGATGCCGTCCTGACCGGTGGTCTACGTGAGCGGCATGCGTCATTTGAGGGTGCCGAGCACGGAGACCGCCCAATGGCGGGAACGCCTGATGCTGGCCGGGTGGTTGGCCGGGGGGGTCGGCATCCAATCCGACGGCGACCACCGTTTGCTGCCGTTGAACGACCTCGCACCAAGCGACGCAGATGCCGGGTTCGAAGGCCATACCATCGTGCAACGCCCTTCGTTGGAGCGAGGCCCTCAGCATTGGCGAGAACGCCTTCCTCCGAGCCTTTTGACCACGTTGGAACCGTTCCTCCCCGCCGCACATGAGGTGCAAGGGGACGTGCTCCTTGTCAAACTCGAACCAGAGGTGGAGGCTCACGCAACCGCCATCGCCGAAGCCATGCTTGCTCAGTTTTCCCACGTTCGCGTGGTGTGCGTCGACGGAGGCGTGACGGGCCCGTTCCGCATCCGGGACCTTCGGGTCCTCGCCGCGCGAGGAGACGATGCCAGCACGGAAACGACCGTGCGGGAACATGGGTTGGACTACACGCTCGACCCGGCCACCGCGTACTTCAGCGCCAGGCTAAGCCGTGAGCGCGAGGCTGCCATGGCCCTCATCAAGGCACATCAGGCGCACCTCGGCCGGCGGTTGGTCGCACACGATCCCTACGCCGGGGTTGGACCAAACCTCGGCCTCCCTCTCCAAGCCGGCGCCATCGAGGTCGCGGTGGTGGGGGACTTGAACGGCCAAGCCATCCCCTACCTGCGCAGCAACCTGTCCCGCATCATCGCCAAGAGCGCCCACTCAGAAGCGTCCTTGGTGGTGCGTGAGGGCGATGGCCGCGAGTGGCAACATGATTCTGATCTGCAACGTCGAGCAGACCTGCTCTTCGTCAACCTTCCACACGAAGGATTGGACCACTTGACGGACCTGATTCCATTGTTGGCCAACGACGCCCTGGTGCTTGGTTGGGCCGTGGTTGATCGCCATCAAGAGGAGATTGTTGTGGCACGTGTCCGCGCCGTGTTCGAGGCTGCCGGTCGTCAGGTTGACGTGGATGTTCGAGCCACCAAAGGGTTCAGCACGACGCGGACGATGGTCCGACTCGTGGTGCGCGCGACGACGGGTTCTTGAGGCGCCCACCGCTCCCGCTGACCATGGAAACCACCGTGCGCTGCAAGTGTGGCGTCACCATCGACATCGCAGGCGCCACGCCACGCCCCGACGGGATCAAGGTCTGGTGCCGCGTTTGTGGCGACAACTTCGTCCACAAGCGTGGGTCGTGAAGGCGCCCGTTCCGGGAAT
>QQSJ01000048.1 GCA_003602635.1 Candidatus Poseidoniales archaeon | reverse complement strand
CTGATGCTCAAGGACACGGGCCGCGAGGCCCGCAAGCTGAACGCGAGGTGAACCTGATGCCAGAACGACGTGTGTGCAGTTTCTCTGGAGACGAGATCGAACCCGGTACGGGTACGATGTACGTTCGACGTGACGGGAGCATCTTGTGGTTCAAGAACTCCAAGGCCCGCAAGAACATGGTCCACCTCAAGCGCAACGCGCGCCGTGTCAAGTGGACCCGTCACTTCGTGAAGGGCGGCATCCAGTGAGCCACCGGCCATAGGATGCTTCTTGAAGGTCAGCCCGGTCGCCGGGTCAGGTGAAAACCATGCAGACCACGTACGTCATGATCAAGCCCGACGGTGTCCAACGCGGCCTCGTCGGTGAAATCGTCAACCGATTCGAACGCAAGGGACTTCAGCTCGTGGGCATGAAGTCCATGATCCCCGACCAGACCATCGCACGCACCCATTACGCCGTGCACGCTGAGCGCCCCTTCTTTGAGGGCCTCATCAGCTTCGTGACCTCCGGCCCAGTGGTGTGCATGGCCTGGCGTGGCGTCGATGCCATCGCCGTCGCCCGCCGCCTCATCGGCTCCACCAACGGTCGTGAAGCCGACCCCGGCACCATCCGTGGTGATTACGGCATGGACATGGGCTACAACATGATTCACGGTTCCGACGGCGAAGACACCGCTGCGGCAGAACTGGCCCTCTGGTTCCCTGAGGGCGTCATGGAATGGACCCAAGACGGACAGCGCTGGGTCTACGAATGACCGAGGTGAAGGGGGATGTCTGACGAGGCGGAATCACCCGCCCCTGAAGAAGAAGCCCCGGAGCGCGGTGAAAACCGGCAACCGATCGTCAGCGTCCTCGGTCACGTCGACCACGGCAAAACCAGCCTTCTCGACTTGGTCCGTTCCATCGGCGTGGACCGCCAAGCCTCGGTCATGGACCGCGAAGCCGGTGGCATCACCCAACACATCGGAGCCACCGAGGTGCCCGCCGACGTGCTCAACGACACGTGTTCGGCGATGATGGGGGGTCGGAGCTTCAAATCGCCTGGTTTGCTCTTCATCGACACCCCAGGGCACCACTCTTTCACTTCCCTTCGCTCGCGTGGAGGGCAGTTGGCCGACATCGCCATCTTGGTCGTCGACATCATGGAAGGGCTTCAACCTCAAACCATCGAGAGCCTGGAGATCCTTCGCCGAACCAAAACCCCCTTCGTGGTCGCTGGAAACAAGGTCGACCGCTTGCACGGGTGGCGCTCCGAACAGGGACGTGCGTTCATCGCCTCGTTCAGCGAACAGCGCAAGGACGTCCAAGCCTTGTTTGAAGACCGCTTTTGGAAGCTGGTCGGCATGTTTGGTGAACACGGTTTCAACCTCGAACGCTACGACCGCATCAAGGATTTCCGCACCGACGTGGCGTTGGTTCCAATGTCCGCTAAGGAAGGAGAAGGGCTCCAAGATTTGCTGACCGTGACCGTCGGCCTCGCCGAGCGTTTCCTCGAAGACCGCCTGACGGACACCCTCGGTGATGCCGAGGGCACCATCCTCGAGATGAAGGACGAAGTGGGCATGAGCAAGACCATCGATGTCATCCTCTCCCGAGGCACCCTGCGAACCGGAGACCGTGTGGTGTTCGCCACTTCCGATGGACCGGCCACCACCCGCATCAAGGGGCTGAAACGCCCGCGTGGGATGGCCGAAATGCGCGACGCAGGAGACCGATGGGAGACCGTCGATCACGTCGATGCGGCGTGCGGCGTGAAGATCGTCGCCCAAGGGCTCGAACGTGCCTTGGCTGGCACCACCGTGCGCCTCGCCAAGGACGAGGAAGCCCTCGAAAAGGCGGTTGCGGCGTGCCTCGAAGAATGCCGGGTGGACATCGACCTCCAAGAAGAGGGCGTGGTCATCAAGGCCGACACCATCGGTGGGCTCGAAGCACTGGCCTTCGAACTCGGGCAACTCGACATCCCGATTCGCATGGCCACCGTCGGGCCTGTGAACAAGCGGGACATCCTGACCGCTGAATCCGCCAAAGACCCGCTCAACCGCATCATTGCGGGGTTCTCCATCTCACCGAACAGGGAAGTGGCAGATCGCCTCACGGCCGAGGATGCTCCAGTGAAGTTCGTGGCGGGAGACATCATCTACCACATCATCGACGAAATCGAAACGTGGAGGGAGGAAACGAAGGCTGCGGCGGAAGCCGCTGCACGTGAGGACCTGGTCCATCCCGGACGCTTGCTGTACCTCGAAAACCACACGTTCCGCGGACGCGATCCCGCCATCATCGGGGTTCGCGTGGTGGGCGGCCGTGTCCACATTGGTCAGCGCCTGATGCGCCCAGACGGCTCTCAGGTCGGCCAAGTCAAGTCCCTGCGGACCCGTGACAGCGAAGACGTGCGCGAAGCCAACCAAGGCGACGAAGTGGCCTGTGCCATTCAGGGGCCCACCGTTGGACGCCACATCAACGAGGGCGACGAATTCTTTGTCGACGTGCCTGAATCCCACGCCCGACGCCTTCGGAAAGTGGAGTTGACGGCCATCGAAGAGGAAATCCTCGAAGAAATCGTCCGACTGCATCGGAAAGAGAACCATTTCTGGGCCCGTTGAGTGATGCAGGGGTGACGTGCCCCGCAAGCACGTTCAAATATGGATGAAGAAGCCTAACGGCCTGAATAGGTGATAGGATGCAGGCCGCCGACGCGAACACCGCCAAAATCATCAGCACCGTTTCTCAGATTGCGAACGACCTCATGAGCGAGGTCGGGAAGGTCATCATCGGGAAGGAGGAGAACCTCCGACGTGTGAGCGTCGGGATCCTCTCGAACGGCAACATGCTGCTCGAGGACTTTCCCGGTCTTGCGAAGACGTTGCTGGCCAACACCTTCGCACGTGCCCTTGGCTGCAAGTTCAAGCGTGTTCAATTCACGCCTGATTTACTCCCTTCCGATATCATGGGTACATACATGTTCGATCAAAAAGATGGTGAATTCAAACTCAGAGCAGGTCCACTTTTCTCAAACATCCTACTCGCTGACGAGATTAACCGTGCCCCTCCAAAGACTCAGGCTGCATTGCTTGAGGCAATGGAAGAAAAGCAGGTTACTATCGAAGGAATTACTCACAAGTTGCCAGCACCTTTCGTTGTATTGGCTACTCAAAACCCGATTGAGCAAGAAGGAACATACCCACTGCCTGAAGCGCAGATGGACCGTTTCCT
>QQSJ01000047.1 GCA_003602635.1 Candidatus Poseidoniales archaeon | reverse complement strand
TTCTGGAGGATGACGTTGTTGTCGTGGTCGTTGGGGTTGAGGTCTGCATCGATGCGGATTTGGAGGTAAGGGCTCATCCAAGCGGGGTTGCTGACGTCGGTGAAGACACGAACGGGCGCGGGCTTGTATCCGTTGTTGGTGACGTCGCACTTGAGCACCAACATGCCGTTGGGTGGGGAAGAAAACCCGTTTTCGGGGTTGTTGCAGTCCACGTCAAGAGTAAACTCGTCCACCTTGCTGATGCCAAACTGGATGAAGTCGTCCACGTGCATGCCTTCGCCGGCGCCGCTGCTGTCCGAATGGAACAAGAGTCCGTAGTACCAGGTGTTTCCACCGAGGAAGATGTCGGGGTTGCTGAGGGTGGGAATCTGAGCCCAGTCAACTTGAGGGTCCCACGAAAGGTTGGTCCATTCTCCGTTCCCAATGGCGGGAGCGCCCTTGGTCAAGTTCCAGTGAAGCGACTGCATGGGATCGTTGTACTGGCCGGGCGGGCGCCACATTTCGATGGACACCGCGTCGCCGTTGTTGGTCGCGCCCCAGGCGCGGAGGTGGAATTGCGTGGAAACGAAGCTGTTCGCGTAAAACGCGTCACGGCACGTGTAAATTTGGTAAAAGTAGGACAACTCACCGTCCAAGGCCGCTCCAGGGCCACAATCTTGGCTTTGAGTGAAAAATCCACGAACGAGGCGGTCGTGCGCGTTGGAAGGGTAGTTCGAACCCGGTTGGGAGTGACGCCAGTGCTTGGTGCCCACGTCGCTGTTGCTGGCGTCCGAGCCGTCCGTCGTCCAACTACCCGTGCCGCTTGCTGCGCCGCCGTCAGCCGAATAGCGTCCGGGAATGAAACCCATTTTGTCGACGGTCCCTGGTATTCCCTCCATGGCATCGGATTGAATGGCGATGGGGACGGCCTGTTCCTTCACGTCGTTTTCATTGCGATCGTCCTGAGGATACTCAACGGATGCGCGGAGCACAAGGCCGCCGTGCAGTTCGTTGGTGGTGGTGTTCAGGATGGAGTGAGCCACGTCGGGCGTCCAGACCACGGAAGCGGAATCAGAACCGATGGAACCCAGCAGTTCACTGGTGTTCCACGACCACGTTTGCATGACATAGCCGATGGGGTGCACAACCTCGAGGGTCACAGGAGCCGACTTACCCAACTGGGCGTTTCCGAGCCGACGGACCTCGACGGTGATTTCCACGGATTCATCCATGAACAAGTAAGGCATCGAAGCCCCGTCCGGTTGAATCCAGGTCCCAGCAGGGCTGGAAGCGTTGCCGACCGTGATGGTGTTGACCAAGAAATCGTCCTTGCTTCCACCGCGCCCGTTGGCGCCTTGCGCCGTCACCACAAGGGCGAGGCTGTTCAACAGAAGAAGGCCCACAAGAAGGAAGGCTCGACGGTGGGACATGGAAGTCACAGTTGAGCGACACAGGAGGGGCATATGAAGGTCGCCGTGGCCTGTACACGCCTCACCCAAGGCCCCGCACAGAGAAGCCGTCCGCTGCATCCTCGCCTCCGGCCTCTTTTTCTTCCTCGTTCGACGCTGCTGTGTCGTCGCCTGCGAACGCGAGACTCAAGGGCAACGGCACCCTTGGCTGAACGGCTTCAACGATGGCTTGGAAACGATCGTTGCGACGCTGCGCTGCTTGCTCTTGGGCTTGCTCTTCCCGTTCAGGCGAAGGCCTGAGCCAACGGGGCACGGTCAGGCCTCCACCTTCCAAACAGGCCAAGGTGGCGTGGACGGAGAGCGGAATCACCGCAAGCGCGGTCATCAGGTCCAGAAAGGAACTGTCCGGCACCACCGCGTCACCAAGCAGCGTGCCAAAGACGGCCTGCTCGAGGTTCATGGTCAAGTCCACGTCGCTCCCGAACCAGGCCAGAACGATGGTGCTGGCCAAACGCCCAAGCAACCACAGCACGAAGATGGGCGCGAGGTTCGAAAGGCGTGTCACGGTGATCAGAAAACGACGCATGGTCGCGGCGGCACCGACCAGACGTGCGGCAAAGAGGTGGTAAATTCGGAACGTAAAGAGCAGCGCCAAGACGTACAACAAGAAGGCCATGACCAAACGTCGGTCTTCGTGAACCAGTCCATCAGGCATCGCCACAATCAGGGCGATGGGGAGGACCACCAGGACGGTCTGGAACGGAACGGCGAGCAGGATCAATCCACCGTGAGTGACGGTGATCGGATGGCCCTGTTGCACCCGATCGTGGGTGAGCAACGCCAAGCGTCCGTGGCTGGATTGGGCATAATCGTGGCGTGCGTTTCGGATGAGGTCGGCTTGGCGAGGGGCACGTGAAAAACCGAGGGTGGCGGCCCAGCCACCTCGTTCGACCACGGGCAGAGGACGCCAGCCGCCAAACACGGCTGCCAGCAAAAACGCCAGCAGTCCGTAACTGATCGACGCAGCCGTGATCCACGGCATCATGTCAAACCGGAATTGCAAGGAGGCTTGGGCGTCGTTCCATTCGAACTGAAGCAGGTAGGTGAGGCTGAAGGCCACAAAGGGCGTGGCGAAGACCTGCAAAAGCAGGATCAAACTCAGCCACAAGCGTGGCAGGAGAGGAGCCCGCCGTGGCTGCATCGCTTCGTCTCGTGTTGGACAGGCTATGAGGTTGGTCCGTTTGGAGCCGGCCTTGAGACCGACCTTGGACCTAAGCCTGAGGCTCCGAGGGGCCGAGCGCATGCCCGTCAGCCAACCAAAGACGCACCAGCGCCACCGGCCATCGCTCGCTGCGAGGGCGTCCCAGATCGGGTCGTGGCATCGGGTCAAGTTCGGTCCTGCAGGCGGCGCAACGCACGGACAGGACCTCCCACACAGGCTCGGGGTGAGCGCAGCACGCGGCTTCGTCCTCGCAGGCGTTCATGACGGCCTGAAGGCGAAGAGCGGTGGTCATGCTGACGGGAACGCTGTCTGGGTCGGTCAAGGCCACCACCCGTTGTATGGCGGTCCAACCCGCTCCGGCCCAGAGTCCGAAGCCAAACGCAGCATCCCCGCTGCGAAGGCTCGCGGCTCCAAACAGGAGAGGGATGACGGTGAGCGGCAACGCGCCCCACCACAACCGACGCATCAACAACACACGGGCGGTCAGGTGGGGTTCGAGCCGGAGCGGGGCAGGATGAGGTGCGAACCGGAGGTTGAATCCCTTGGTTCGGCACAAGATCAGCATCGGCAACCGAGGGAGGAGGTGGCCAAGCAGGAGGCCGATGGTCACCCGAAGAACGACGCCCACCAGCGACACGTCAAATCATCCCCGAAGCCTGCGAAGGGTTCCTTCGAAAAGGTCCATGCCCCGTGCGATGTCCTCGCGACCGATGGTGTACGCAAAGCGCAGGTGACCTTCGCCGCTTGGCCCAAAGGCCGTGCCGGGTGAACAGAGTACCCCGTCCTTGAGGACCTCCAAAGCGAGCTCTTCGCTGGTCAAACCTGGCACGTCCACCTTTGGGAAGACGTAGATGGAACCCTTGGGGCGGTGGCATTGAACACCGGGCATCGCGTTCAGCCGATCGGTGATCAAATCGCAGCGCGCCTGGAATTCTTTCGCCAGCACGTCGGGGTAATCCGAGGCCTGCTCAATGGCGGCGAGCACCGCGTATTGCATCGCGTCGTTGGGACACGCGGTGAGGTAGTACTGAATCTTGGTGACCTGACGCATGTGCTCGACGTTTTCTGCGATCACGTAACCGATGCGCCAACCGGTCATGGCGAAGGTCTTGGAGAAGGAATTCACCACGAAAACCCGGTCGTAGCCTGCCCCGAGGAAGGACACGTGTTCGCCTTCGAAAATGATCCTGTCATACACCTCGTCGCTGATGATCCACAGGTCGTGCTTGCGAGCGAACTCCAAGAGAGCGTCTCGCTGTTGGGCGTTGATGGTCCCGCCCGTTGGGTTGGAGGGGAAGTTGTAGAGGATGGCCGCCGTGTCTTCGTCCACCAGGGCCTCGAGGTCCTCCACCTGCGGCACGAATTCGTGCTCAAACCGACAAGGGTAGTAGGTCGGGCTGCCGCCCACCAAGGTCGCATCGGGTCCGTAGAGCGGAAAGTAAGGCTCTGGGAGGAGGACCTTTTTTCCGGGATCGAGCAAGGTCAGAAAGAGGTTCATCAGCGCGTTGGTGCCGGACATCGTGATGCACACGTTGTCGGCGTTCATGCCCGGAGCATAGGCCTCCCATCCCTTGGCGATGGCGTCACGCAACGCCGGCAAGCCTGCGGTGGTGGTGTACTTGTTTCGACCGTCCAGCATGGCCTGATGGAAGGCCTCGATGGCGACGGGAGGGGGTTGGAAATCTGGCTCCCCCAGCCCGAAGGAGATGGTGTCCTCCCCGGCCAAATCGAACATCTTGCGCACGCCAGTGGGCTGGATGGCCCGTGCACGTGCGGCATAGGTGCGCATGCTGCATCCACTCCGTTACCGCTTTTCAACACGTGGGGGCCCGAGGCTCAAGCAGAACCGTCGCCTTCGAGCGAAGGAGGAGGCGTGGTGGATTTCGGGTCATCGCTTTCGGTCAGTCGAACGGGAGCCTCCGTTCGGCTTTGCACCAACACGGCCACGGTCAACGCCACCGCCACAACGACCACAACGACGGCCGTGAGCGAAGCGCTTCCGCCCATGGTCTCGCTGGCGTCCGAGCCGGTGAACGTGGCGAAGCTGCTCAAGGACACACCGTCGTCGGTGATGGCCCGAATTTCGAGGTCGTGCAGGCCTGCTCCAAATGCACCAGGGTCGAGGGCCAAGGTCCACGTCATGCGTTCCAAGGAAGCGAGCACCGCCAATTCCACGTCGAAGGTGACCGAACGCCACTCTCCCCCATCAACGCGATACTCCACGGCGAGCAAGGGCGCCCCTTGGGCCCACGCTTGTCCTGTGAGCGTGATCATGTCGGAGGACTCGGTGAGGTTGTCCACGTGGACTTGAGCGCTGACGTCAATGCTTCCCGTGGTGCCTTGCTCAACCAGAAGCAGGGACATCTCAACCGCCGCGCGAGCGTCAACCATGCCCCAACCAAAGTCACGGTTCCAATACGGGTCCACGTCCGGAGCGGAGGGTTCACCGCGGCGTTCGGCGGTGAACTTCAGGATCTCCTTGATCTCCATGGGCGAGAGGTCAGGATTTGCTTCCATCATCAGCGCGATGATGCCCGAAACGGACGGGGTGGCGTAGGAGGTTCCAGAGCCACGGTTCGTGTAACCGTTGTCGGCTGCATCCTGGCCTGGCACGTCGTTGTGACAGCCTGCGCTCGTCACACATCCCTCGGCTTGGACGATGTTGGTGCCCGGAGCCGTCACTTCCGGCTTGAGCTCATTCAGCGGATTGCCGTCGCCGTTGTCACGACGAGGGCCACGGGATGAGTATCCTGCGATGGTGTCGTCCTCTCGGTCGATGGTGTCCTTGTCGTCGGTCGCTCCAACGGTGATCGACAACGACGAGGAGCCCATGCCAGACAATCCGTCGTTGTCGGGCCCGTCGTTTCCAGCGGCGACGCTGACGACGATGCCGGCCTCCATGGCTTCGTTGAGGATTCGGCTGTGCATGTCTTCGCCGTCGGACCCTCCGCCCTCGTGGCTCGTGATGCCCCATGAAAGAGAGATGATGTCGATGCCGTGTTCGGACTCGTCGGCCCCTGCCCACGCATCGTCCTTGTGATCGATGATCCACTGCAAACCGTTCATCGCGGATTCGTAGAACTCCTGAGAGATCAGGTAATTTTCGAAGGGGCCAGCGCCGACGTCGGTTCCAATGCGAACGTCCACGAGGGCCGCGTCCGGGGCGGACCCGGTGAAATTCGACTCGGAACCGTCGGCCATTTTGCCGGTGGCGGCCGCCATGCCCATGCAGGCCGTCCCGTGTTGATGCCCATCGTCAGGGTCGAACGAACCGTCTTCCGCTCTGCCCCCCGCGGCCACGCACTGGTGAACCATGCTGTGCAGGAAGCAAACGGCGTCGTAGCCGGCCACGAATTTCTCGTTCAGGCCAGGGTGTTCGTTGTCCACGCCCGTGTCGACCATGGCGATGACGACGCCTTCGCCGCTGACGCCAAGGTCCCATGCGCCATCAGGGTACACCGAGGACGAACTGGCTTTGACCGCAGGGGTTTGCACATCGCCCCAAAACACCAACTCTCCGTACGATTCAACCATCACGACGTCGTCAAGGGCCCGCAGGGTCGGAAGGGCCGAGGCGTCAACCTCGCCCAAAAGGAGAGCATCCACGGCCGGCACGCGCAGGCTGACCTGAAGCCCGAGCGCCTCGACCGCCGCCACGTGTCCATCGTTCAAGGGCACGCCATAGGAGAGCCCGACCCAGACCGGACCCAGTGCGCCGTCAAGGGCATCATGGATTCCGTTCTGGTCGAGGTCGAGGGTCGTTCGCTCCCACCACGGAGCGGTTTCGTCGACGAGTGGCCCCGGCGTCATCGGCGGGATGGCCAAGGTTTGGCCCTCCAGAATGAATTGGCCAGGACTGCCCTCGAGACGCACGCCTTCGACGGGAGCAAAGCATCCCGCCAGCGGCACCAAAAGCAGCGCGACGAGGGCCACGGCCAAGGGTCGAGGAGCAGCCATGCGACGAAGACATGGGCGACCTGCATGAAGATGACGTATGCGCCCATGACCGTCAAGGGGCACCTTGATGTGGCGGAATGTCCACGCACCAGCATGCAACCAAACGGAGCCGCCCCATGGGACGCTACCCCGCAAGCCACTGCACAACAGCATGCGCAAACCGTCCAGCCTGCACAACAGGTCATGGTCACCGGACAGCCCGTCGCCATCCCCGTCACGCAGCAAGCAGCCATGCCCCACGGCCAACCCATGATGATGGGTCAGGGCCAGATGATGATGGCTCAAAAGCCACAAAAGGAGTTGCTGATCGGCGTGCTGCTGGCCCTTTTCTTGGGCGCCTTTGGCGCTCACAATTTCTACCTTGGGTACACCGGCCGCGCCGTGGCCCAGCTCCTCATCACCGTCCTGACCTTTGGTCTCGGCGGAATCATCACGGGCATTTGGGCGCTCGTTGAACTCATCATGATGGCCACGGGGAGCCTCCCTGACGCCGATGGACGACCGTTGGTCTGAAGACGTCCTTGAAAGCCTCCGTTTGGAGGAAGGGATATAATCTGGCAATCAGAACTCGCGCTATGGAAGCAGCTCCTACACAAGCCTCGATGCCCGCCGCCGCCCCCAAGCAGAAGATGATCGCCTTCTTGCTGGCCTTTTTCCTCGGCCCGCTTGGCGTGCACAACTTCTACCTCGGCAAGACCGGGATGGGCGTTGCACAACTCATCCTCACCATCACCGTCATCGGCGCCGTTGTCAGCCTCCCCTGGGCCTTCGTCCAGATGATCATGATCATCATGGGCAAGATCGACGACGCTGACGGCAACCCCCTCGCTTGAGGCAGCCACACAGCAGAATTCACGGTTGGTCTGAGCGGAAGCAAGGCCGACTTTTCGAGGCATACCGCCTCGCTTCACCACATTGCTCAGCAACACGGTGAACGATCCCTGCAGCACGCACCCAACGGGTTGGATTGAGTCTCTACGGACGAGGCATCCTCTCGACGAGGGAGGTGCTCTGAGCGAGCATCAATCGGTGCACGTCGATGCTGTTCGTGTGAATTGAGAAAGGTGGGGGCAGAGGGATTTGAACCCCCCTCCACCGGTCTGGAGCCGGTAATAATACCGAGCTATACTATACCCCCGGGTGTAGGCGAAAAATCAGTTCTTGGCCTGTCGGCGCGCACGCTTTCGGCGTCGCAGCTTCTTCTTGCGCCACTTCCACCGCTGGTTACCGGTCTTTTTCCACGCACGGGAACCTCGCTTCATGGTGAACGTCTCGGCGACCTGCCGTCAGTATATGAGCGCATCGGACCACGTCGCCACGCTGGAGAACCGTGGCGGATGCCTCAAGACCTGCCTCATCAAGCCTCACCTGTGACCGAGACGGAGCACAGCGAGGAAGCCGTCCTCAAGGGATGGTATGCCCAGCCGGACGTGCTGGACCTCGGTTGGTTGGACCACCCCTCGCGCCACCATGTGCGCTGGCGACAATCCGGAGGGAGGTGGGTCATGGCCAACCGACGATTCTCCGGTGGACCCGCGCTTCAACGGCACTTGGCGGACCGCCCTCCCTCAGATCTGTATGTGTCCACCTCGGCTTGGCTGGACCCAGTCAATCTCCCAGGACTTCGAGACGAAACCAAACCAGCTCCCGTCCTGCTGGACCATCTTGTGGTCTTCGATCTCGACCACGGGCCCTTCTCGAGAAAGCGGCTTGAAGAAGTCCGTCGCCGAACGTCAAGCCTCCTCCATTGGCTCGAAGAACACACCGAATTGGTGCTGTTGCACGTCTCGTTTTCCGGCGCAAAGGGCTTCCACGTCGTCTTGCGCGACCCTGACCGGGCCCCTTTCTCACAAGCCGACCCCAGGGTGCGTGAGCAAGCCGTGCGAGCGCACCGCCAGACCTTGCTCCAAGAGGTGCTGGCTGCTGGACATGCGGTCGACCCCACCGTCACGGCCGACACACGCCGCATCATCCGCGTGCCTGGCAGCCTTCACGGCCGCACCAAATGGGC
>QQSJ01000046.1 GCA_003602635.1 Candidatus Poseidoniales archaeon | reverse complement strand
CCTTCGTTCTCGATGTTCTCGATGGTCGACATCAACGGGAGGACCACTTCTTCCACGGACTCGTTGAATTCCATGCGCTCCATCATCAGGTGACGACGAGCGTCGGTGAGTTTGGGCACGTGGTCGATGTAAATCGGGCAGGCTTCGACGCAGGCGTGGCAGGTGGTGCAGGCGAAGATGGCGTCTTCACCGATGCGGGCGATGAGGTCCTCCTCTGGGTTCTCACCCGCCAGGAGAATCGGAGCGTGGTCGTTGGCGTAGTTCCGAATGTCGTGGATGACCTTCATCGGATTCAGCGCCTTTCCGGACGCGTAGGCTGGGCAGGCGTCTTGGCAGCGGGCACACGACGTGCAGGCCCAGCCGTCGATGAGGCTCCGCCAGGTCAAATCCGTGTAATTGACCGCACCAAAGGACTCGAGGTCGAGGTCGTCAAGGCCGACCGCCGTGCCGTCCTCGTTGGTCGCCATGGGCAGCATCGTGCCCATCGGTCGAAGGTCATGGAAGAACACGTTGGGCAGCGCCATGACGAGGTGCATGTGCTTTGAGACGGGAATGAGGAACAGGAAGGTGGAAATCGCGACCATGTGCGCCCAATACGCGAGGTTGACCATCGCTTGGCTGGGGGACATCGCGTCCTGCACCCAGAGGCCAATGAATTCGGAACCGGAGAGTTCCTCGCCCGCTTCCACGATGTAGGACGTGAGCGTGATCGTCATGATGAGCAGGAGAATGACGTTGCCTTCCAGTTGCGACTTGCCCTTGAGTTTCTCAGGAGTGAACGCCACACGGCGGGTCAACGCCGCAGTGCACCCGAAGAAGGCCATCGTGTAGCCCACTTCGACCATCCCGTTCCACGCCCACTTCAGGCCGAGCGGCTCGAGGATTCCGTCCGAAAAACGGTTGGCAGAGGCCAGGTCAAACATGTCGGTGGAGAGCATCAAGAAGCCCCAGAACATCAGCACGTGCATGGTCCCGGCCACAGGATCGGCCAAGACTTTCTTCTGACCCAACCATCCGGTCAAGACTTCCTTGAACCGGAGGCCCCACGAATCAAAGCGGTCCTCAGGAGCGCCTTTGAGGACCAAACGGGTGGCTTTCTGGACTTGGAACACGAAAAATCCGGACGCTGTCCCGAGCAAGGCGACCAGCAACACCCAGCCGGGCAAGCCGGCGTACGAGTCAGCCAGGGGATGCACGAAATCGGACATGGCGGACACCGAGGGTGTGAACCTCGCTCCCGACGGTGCGGGTATCGGCCTTCAATGCACCGTCAATCACCACAGCGAAGGGAAACGGCTTGAAGCGTGGCCGTCCACCCCGGGCCATGGACGAGGTCGTGGCCAGCGCCCCGGGCAAAGTCGTCCTGTTCGGTGAACATGCGGTGGTGTACGGCCATCCAGCCATCGCTGCTTCCATTGCACAGCGCACCACCGTGACGCTGCGCACCAGCGAAGCCCCCGGCGTTCACATCGGGCGCGCCCTCGTGGACGCCGAACGCCACCCCCATCTCGCCACCATGATCGCTCACCTGTGGGACGACACGTCCTCGCCGGGAATCGACCTCAGCGTCACCAGCGACGTCCCAAGGGGGGCAGGCCTCGGTTCTTCCGCGGCCTTTGCGGTGGCCTCTGCCGTGGCCCTTCGGGCCGCAAGCGGCCGTCGCGTGGACGCTGACAGCGGTGCTTGGCTCGAAGGATACGCCTCGGACGGTTCCGAAGCCGCTCTGTTCGAAGGTGGCCCTGACGAGCGTCAGCCCGTCAAAGGGGGCGTCCTACGGTTTGGACACGACGCCATCTCCGTGGAGGAGGCGTCGCTTCTGGGCCATGTGGCGGAAGCCATGTCGCAAGACGGACGGGCCAGCCCGATGGACACGTTGACCTCGGCCTACGGCGGACTTGTTCTGTTGTCGAACCGGGTGGAACGTGAGGACGCATGGATCATGCGCCGCACCATGCCCATGGGCACCACGCTCCGGACATGGGAACTCCATCGGCTTGATGGTCTGCGCTTCGAAGAAGGCCTGAGCCTCGTCGTTGGGCACACGGGCATCAACGCTCCAACCACCAACATGGTCGCGGGCGTCGCTGCTCGTCGAACAGAGGACCCCGGCGTTGACGAAACCATGGACGCCATCGGCGCGTTGGTCCACCGCGGCATGGAGGCCTTGCTGGCCGGTGACGCAGAGGCCGTCGGTCGTACGATGACCGAGAACCACCTGCTCCTTCGTCGCCTTGGGGTGTCGCACCCTGCGTTGGAAACCTTGGTGTCAGCGGCCCTTCCGACGTCCTTGGGCGCCAAACTCACAGGTGCGGGTGGAGGCGGGTGCATGATTGCGTTAACACGCGATGCAAAAGCCACCAGCGAAGCCATTGAGTTGGCCGGCGGACGAACGTGGATCACGTCGTTTGGGACACCAGGTGCACGGCTCGAGGCCTGCCCGAAGGGCGGCCTGATCCGTCCTGACTGACTCAGTCCAGTGCCGCAATGGCCGCTTCGTGACGGGTCAACAAGTTGCGCAACTTCACCTTCATCGTCGGAGTCAACAGGCCGTTCTCCGTCGTCCACTCGTCGTGGTCAAGGATGAGATCGCGGGGAATTTCGTAGCCCTTCCAATTCTTGTCGCCCTTGGCATGGTTGGCCACTCGGTTGAGGAGCCATTCCTTGACGGCAGGGTCTGCACACACGGAGGCGTCGTCGCCAGAAGTCGGAATGCCCACGGCGTTGAGTTCCTTGCGCAAGGCTTCCATGTTGGGGTGCACAATCAGGAAGGTGTAGCGTCGGTTGCGGCCGTCGAGGGCGGCTTGCTCAATCACTGCGTCCAACTTCAGGTTCTCCTCAAGCGGAGCGGGAGACACGTACTTGCCGTTTTCCAACTTGAACTGGCTCTTGACACGTCCCGTGATGGTCAGGTAACCGTCCTTGGAGAGCTTTCCAAGGTCACCGGTGCGGAAAGTGCCCGGCTCGATGATGACCTTCGCGGTTTCGTCTGGCTTGTTCCAGTAACCCTGCATGACGTTGGGGCCCGTGACGATGATCTCGCCCTCATCGGGACGGTCTGGGTCGTCCCAGGCCGAGGTGTCGATGGTGACCTCGATGCCGTTGAGGACCTTGCCCACGGAGTTCAGGCGGGACTCGCCGTAGCCCATCCATCCGTTGGCGGACACCATCGGAGAGGTTTCGGAAAGGCCGTAGCCTTCGAAGCAGGAAATGCCCACCATCTGGATGAACTGCGCCACGTCAGGCGAGAGGGCGGAGGCTCCGGAAATCGCGAAGCGAAGGTTGCCGCCGAATCGGTCGCGAACCTTGCCCCAGATGATGCTGTCAAAGCGCTTGTCCCAGAAGGTGGTCGGTGCGACAGCGTCGCACACGACCCCGGCCTTGGCGATGCGCTTGGCGGCGTGCTTGCGGGCCTTGCCCGAGAGGAAGCGCTTGACGGCGCTCGAATCGAGTTGGGCGTTGACGCGGTCGTAGAAACGGTTCCAGACGCGAGGCACGGCGCACATGACGGCGGGCTTGATCTCGGTCAACTCGTCCGCGATGCGCGTCAAATCCGAGATGAGGTTGACGTGCACACCGCTTCGAATCATGTAGAACAGGTCAACGGTGGAACCGAACACGTGCGCCCACGGGAGGAAGGACGCCGACTTGTCGCCGATGTAAATCGGGAACACGCTCTGCACGCTGAGGATGTTGGACAAGATGTTCCAGTTGGTCAGCATGACGCCCTTGGGGTTGCCCGTGGTGCCGGAGGTGTAGATGAGGGTGGCCAAGGCCGTGGGGTCGTCGGCAGGCTCGCCAAGCGCGTCCGCAGCACGGCCGGCTTGCACAAAGGCCGACCAATTGACGACCTCAATGCCCTCGGGTGGCAACTCGTTGGCTTCTTCCTCACCGAGGAGGACCACACCGTTGGCCGGCCACGCCGAGGCGTCGTCCGGCATCGCATCGACCAGCTTGTCGAGCACGCCGGTGTTGGCGACCATCACCATCGAAGGCGTGGAGTCGCCGAGAATGTAGGCCCACTCTTTCCCGTGTTGCTGGGTGTACATCGCGGTGTACAAGGCGCCGAGGGCGTTTGCTGCAAGGGCCGTCGCCCCCCACTCGACGGAGTTGTCGACGATGAGGGCAATCCGGTCGCCGGCCACGACGCCGCGCGAAGCCATCCCACTGGCGACGGCGTCCACGAGGTCAGCGAATTCACCGTACGAGAGGTGGCTTCGCGGCATGCCTTCAGATGGGATGTAACCGAACAACGGTTGGTCAGAAAACCGTGCCACACTTGTCTTCATCATCTGGTAGAGCGTCCTTGGGTCGTCGCCTTCCGGCTTCTCCCATTGACGGTCGTTTGATTGTCGCTCCCATGCACGTTGGTGCTCGGCCATAATTTGGCCACACGGATAACGGCCTTTCAATTCATCTCCTCATCCCGGAGGAGCACGCTGCGGACCTGCGCCCGCCAATCGGCTCCACCGTTTCGGTTCGCAAGCGGCGACGCAGGACTCGGGTGCCAGCATTTGTCAAGCCGGACGAGGCGGCCGTCAGGACGGATGGCTTCTCCGTTGGAGCCGTCCAAGGCCCGTTGGGCTCGGTCCGATGCGTAGGCGCCCACACCGATGATGCGGGTGGCGCCAAGCACATCGACGACCTCGCGCAGGTGGTCGTCACACGCTTCGAAAACCGGGCCTACGACGGAGACAGGAACCTTGTCTGGGGTGACGTTGGCCCCCCGTTCGTTGAGCAAAAGCAAGGGGCAATGGTTGACCAGGAAGACCTCTTTCATCGCGGCGAGGGGAGAGCCATACACGTCAAACAGCAGCGACCAGATGCGTTGTCCGCTGACCTCTTGCCGGGCTTGTGAAAGGCCGACAATCGGACGTTTTGGATGCGCTCCGGCTGGCGTGACCATGGGGTGGTCTGGGATCGCAAGATCGTCGCGCACGATGCCTGTGGCGCCAAAGGGCACGCCGCTTTGCGCCATCCCCCAAGGACCAGGATTCATCCCGAGCAGCAAGGTGCTGGCGCCGTGGCCGCCCCACGTGCGGATCCACGCTTCGTGCAAGGGCCATGCGTAATCGAGGGTGTTCGTGGCGTGGGTCACGCCACCTTGTCCGATGAGGCTTGGAAGGAGCGCATCGCACCGGTCCGACAAACGCTTGGCCGCAGCGAGCAACCCCTCCACGACGGTGGCGTCGCCCATGGATCAAGCACCTCCCGGCCGGAGGATCTGGTGCACGTCGACGGTGTCGGGCAAACGCTGCCCAGCAGCACCGAACCATGCTTCGACGTCGTCGATGAGTGGGCCGTCTCCGGTGCGCTTCCGAGCCCGCTTGGCCCGTTCAGTGACCAAGGCCCACGCAGCCTTGGCGCCCACGCCGGGGATCGCCTCCAGGACCGAGGCCGTGACCTCGTCCGCGTTCATGTTCAGCTCGATTCCGGTGATGGAACGCTGACCGTGCCCGGTCACCATGACGTCCGTTGAGGCCTCGAGGGTGGTCAAATACGAGGCTCCGATGAGGATGGGATACGCTCCAATCTGACGACCAAACGACACCCCAGCGCCACCCCACATCGAACCGTCTCGGTGCTGAGGGGTGTCGTGGGCAGGCAGACGTGTTCGGCCTCCGTGTGCTTCCCAGTGAACGTCGCGCAGCACACCGCCCACCGGCATCATCTCGGCCAGCAGGGGTGCGTCAACTTCGTCGCGCACACGCCGCTTGAAGGCAGCAAAGGCATCGGAATCCACGTCTTGGAACCCTTCCCCTTCCACCTGCCGGAGGTTGATTCGGCGCAGCCAATGGCCTTCGTTGCGAAGGCCGTTGAGCAGGTCCATGTTGAGGCCGTAGGTCACGTCGGTTTCGCCGTTCAGCCCAGCGATGAAGTTGAGGCCTGGCAAGAGTTTGGGCAAGCCGCGCTCACCACGCTCACGGCCGTATCGGTTGATCAGCCCGACCGCGGCTTTGAGCTGTGCAGGATCACAATTGAGCCAGTTCGCTTCGTGCACGGCCGGGTCTGCAGACTCGACGCCGAACGAAAGCACGGCACCGTCGCTGAGGGTGGCCACGAGGGTTTTGGTGATGGCTTCGGCCTCCTCAAGATGCTCCGCGATGATGCTTGGGTTCCCGTTGTCGGTGTGCAGGATACCCAGCCGTTCGTCCTCCCGCAGCCCATGCAGCAAGCGGGCGATGGGTTCCGGATTTGGGCGTGGGTATTCCATCTCGCCCACCCCATCGGCGAGGTAGGTGTAGGTGTCCGTCATCCCACCGAGCCGGACGTGACGGACCCCCGCATCGAGCGCCAACCGCACTTCGGCGATGACGTCATCGGGCGTGCGCCAAACCGGTGTGCCCTTCTTTGGCTCGATGCAAAATCGGCACCCACGCTTGTAGCGGACGCAGCCTTGGTAGACTTCCACCTCGTAGGTCAACGGTCCGGCGCGGTCGTAATCGGGATGCTTCAGATCAGGATGCTCCAGCACGGCCTTCGAGGTCGCGCCCGCATGCGCCCAGGCCGTCCATTGCTCGGCCGTGCGCCGTTTGTGTTCCCAACGGCCTGAGCCGAGAAAGTGGTGCAGCGTCGCATCGGGGTCTTGCAAGGCAAGAAACAGACCGCGACGAAGGGGCGACCAGCCTTGGTGACGCCATCCGCGGATGGCCCACCCACCGAGCACCGCAGGCACCTCGGCGGGGAGCATCCGCAGCAGGGTCTTGGTTTCCGGTAGCGAGATTGGCGTGGCGCGGAGGTACTTTCCCGGCACCACGGCCCCGGCGAGCAGCGCAAGGCCGGCCCGCCCCTCGAGCATCGCGCGCTGGGCGTCTTCACCTTGGCGTCCAAGGGTGCGCCACGCGTCCACGGTCATGTAATCGTAAGGCAAACCGTGGGCTTCGAGGACGCCGCAGAGGTACCGCACGTGGAAGCCGACGTAGGGCGGAACGCCGAAGGCAGCGGGTTCGTCTTCGTAGCCGTCCACCACGAGCCAGCGGGGTGCACCGTCCTCCGCCATGGCCATGACCACGGCCTATGGGCCTCAAGCCTGCCGCCCCTCACCGTCAAGGCCAAGTGCAAACGGGATGGCGGGCGGTATGGGGGAGGACCATGGCACGGCAACTCATCACCGTCGAAGGCGTTGACCGCTCCTTTGGCCCCGTGGACGTCCTCCAAGACGTGAACCTCGTCGTCAACCACGGCGAGCGGATCGGCATCGTTGGCCACAACGGTGCGGGAAAAACCACGCTCCTCAACACGGTGTCCGACCAGAAGCAGGACGTCGGCGACATCGAGTTCGCACCCGGTCTGCGCATCGCGTACCTGACCCAAATCCGTGACCTCGAAAGCGACCGCACCATCGAAGAGGAATTGTCCCGAAAAGGACGCCAATTCCAAGAATTGGAAGAGGAAATCGCCGCGATTGAAGCGCAGATGGTGGATCCGGCCTTCTACGAAACCGATTGGGAACCGGTGATGGAACGCTACACGGAACTTCAGCAAACCCTCGCTCAGTCCGGCGGCGGCAACGTGGCCGGCATCGCCAAGGCCATCCTGACGCGCTTGGGCCTGGACCAGCACCCCATGGACATGCAGGTGTCCTCCCTTTCCGGCGGCGAGAAGGCCAAATTGGCCCTCGCTCGGCAACTTGTGGGCCTGGCCGGCGTGGACGTCATTTTCCTTGACGAGCCGACGAACCACCTTGACATTCAGACCACGGAATGGCTGGAGGATTTCCTCAGGGAGTTCGACGGCGCCCAACTCATCGTCAGCCACGACCGCTATTTCCTCGATCAAGTCTGCAACCGCATCGTCGAGATTCAGGACTTGCACGCTTGGCCCTACACCGGGAATTTCTCCCGCTACATCCGACAAAAGAACGCGCTGGAGGCTTCGTTGGCCGACCGTATTGCGACCACGGAGAAGAAGATCAAATCCACGATGGGCGCCATGGCTCAAATGAAGCGGGCCAACAAATACGACAAATCCATCTCGGCCAAACACAAGATGATCGAACGTCTGCAGCAGGAACTCAAGGCCCTCAAGGCGCGCGTTCCGAAGAAACGCAAACCCCTCCGCCTTCGTTTCGACGCCATCGACAAGGCGAGCAAGGACATGGTCGACCTGAAGAGCGCCACGAAGCGATTCGAGGGCTTGGACCGTGCCATCCTCGACGCACAGGACCTTGAGATACGAAAGGGCGACCGCATCGGCATCGTCGGCGGTAACGGCCAGGGCAAGACGACCCTCCTCAAGCTCATCGTCGGTGACGAGAAGTTGACCTCTGGCAGCATTGAGGTCAGCCCCGGGGTCGTCATTGGCTACTTCCATCAGGACCACGCAACCCTTGATTTTGACCTGAATCCAGTCGAGCAAATCGAACGACTGCGCCCCGACTTGCAATACGGCGACATCCGTGGAGCGCTGGGCCGCTTCCAGTTTACCAGCGACAAGGTCAAGACGCCGCTGAAGGCCTTGTCCGGCGGAGAACGCGCCCGTGTCGCGTTGCTCAAATTGTTGCTGGAAGACAACAACCTGCTGCTGATGGACGAACCGACGAACCACCTGGACATGGAGTCCAAAGACACCCTCGAAGAGGCCCTGAAAGCCTACGAAGGCTCGCTGGTGACCGTCAGCCACGACCGGTGGTTCCTCGACCAAGTCGTCAACCGCATCTGGGAAGTCAACGAAGGCAAAGTCACCGTCTACTACGGCAACTACACGGATTACGTCCGGGCAAAGAAAGGCCTGCCACCGCTGACCGACGAAGAGCGGGAAGCGATGGCGAACGTGGACGAAGACGACGAAAACTGACCGTCATTTGACGACCGTCACGCCTTGGAAGACGACGGGTCAATCTGGCACGTGTTTCGGTTGAACAAGCCGTTGAAGGGACAATAGCCGAAGGCCGACGTGAACACGCCCCACAAGCCGATGACAAGGAAGACGAGTTCGATCTGCACCGAGGCGAGGAAATCGGCCACCACAATCCCCGAACCAAACGCGGCTCGGGCGAGCCTTTCCGTGCCCCCAACGTTCCTCATGTTGCCCTCGACCTCGGCTTACCTGACTTAATGCGTTGTTTCGTGAGGACGAAGATGCTCAAGGATGCATCAACTCCACTGCGTAATATTTCGTGCCGAGATTCGACCAAAAAATTTGGTTAATCGTATGCATGTTGCCCGGCCATGGCGGGTGACCAGCGGCACATCCACGACCCCGCCAAAGACGAGCGCCTCAAAGGATTGGTTCAGGACCATCGGAACAACTTCACACGAAGGATCACCACCGGCAAAATCGTGCGCCACCGACGGATTGGGGCCATGTCGCGGTTCGAGTCCGACGACGAAACGTACCTTGTCTACGACACAGATTTGCAGAGCGAGGTGGTGGCCCCGTTCTATCAGGACGCGTTCTGGCAGTGATGCGAAACGGGTGATTGCGCCCATGTGTGCGCGCTCATGAGGCTCAAACCCTCCCTGCCCGCCAAGGCAGGGCGCACTTGATGAACCGGAAGTTCCACGACAGCCCATGGGCGAAGAAGAGGGTGGCGAGCCCACCTTCACGACGAGCACGGGGCCCGTGCGCGTCATCACCGCTGCCTCGCTCTTTGACGGCCATGACGCGGCCATCAACGTCATTCGGCGTTTGGTGCAATCCGCCGGGGCGGAGGTCATCCACCTTGGGCACGACCGCTCGGCCAAGGACGTCGTGGATTGTGCCATCCAAGAGGACGCACACGCCGTTGCCCTGACCTCCTACCAAGGCGGCCACCTGGAGTACTTCACCTACATCCGACACCTGCTCGATGAGGCCGGATGCGAGCACGTGCGCATCTTTGGCGGCGGTGGGGGCACCATCACTCCACCGGAAATCAAGACCCTGCATGAGGCGGGCATCTCGAAGATCTACTCTCCTGATGACGGTCGCACCATGGGCTTGTTCGGCATGATCCACCACCTCATGGGCATCGCTCAGGACGTCGACCTGCTCGACGAAGCGCGCTTGACCCGTCTCAACGGACCGGTCAGCGCCGACGACATGGACCTCGTCGGCCTCTTGTTGACCCTCTCAGAATGCGCCGACGACGCCACCTTCCGTGAGCGACTCGAAGCCGCACGGTCCGCTCCGGCCGAGCGCGACGTTCCGGTCATCGGATTCACCGGCACCGGTGGTGCTGGAAAATCCAGCCTCTTGGACGAGTTGATGTTGCGCATCATGCGCGACAATCCCGAGCTCAAGGTCTGCCTGCTGTGCGTGGACCCGACGCGAAAGCGCACCGGCGGCGCCCTGTTGGGCGACCGCATCCGCATGAACGCCTTGTCCAACAACAACCTGTTCATGCGCTCGCTGGCGAGCCGCGGCTCGGGCTCGGAGATTTCCGATCACCTCGATCGCGCCATCGAGGTGGCGAAGGCGGTCGGCTTCGACCTCATCTTCTGCGAGACCAGCGGCATCGGCCAGGGCAGTGACGCCATCACGTCCGTGGCCGACCACTCCCTCTACGTGATGACCGCGGAATTCGGCGCGCACACGCAGTTGGAGAAGATCGAGATGCTCGACGTCGCCGACCTCGTCGTGCTGAACAAGTTCGAGAAGCGCGGCAGCGAAGATGCACTGCGGGCCATCCGCAAGCAGGTGCGCCGCAACCGGAACGTGTTCGATGCTCCGGATGATGACCTGCCCGTCATCGCCACGGTGGCCAGCCAGTTCGCCGACCCAGGCGTGGATCGCCTGTGGCAGCGCTTGGCTGCCCTGCTCGAGGGCCGCGAAGCCGCCACCTTCCACGCTTCCGCCCCGACCGACGAAGCGCGGCGAGGCTCTGGCGTCATCCCGCCCGAGCGCGTGCATTACCTGTCCGAGATTGCGGCCACCGTCCGCGACCACCATGCCGCTCAGGACGACGTCGCCGAACGGTTGCGCCTGGTCCAGCACCTCCGCACCGCGGCCGAACAGGCGCGCGCGCGCAACGCGACGGCGACCGCCGACGATCTCGAGGCCCAAATCGAGGAACTGATGGCCGACGAAACGCTCCAACACGGCGCTGCGGCCCTCGCCGACTTCCGCGAAACGGCGGAGGCCTACCGCAGCGGGGAGTACACCTACCACGTGCGCGGCAAGCCCTTCACCGTCCCGACCACGACCGAATCCCTGGCCCACAGCGCCATCCCGAAGGTGGCCTTGCCGCGCACCAAGGACGAAGGCGACCTCTACCGGTACATCGCGCGTGAGAACCTGCCCGGTCGCTTCCCGTACACCGCGGGCGTGTTCCCCTTCAAGCGCCAAGACGAGTTGAGCGCGCGGATGTTCGCCGGCGAGGGCGAAGCCGAACGCACCAACCGGCGCTTCCACCTCCTCTCAAGCGGCGCGCCGTACGTCCGCCTCTCCACCGCTTTCGACTCCGTCACCCTGTACGGCCGTGACCCGGCCGAGCGGCCGGACGTGTGGGGCAAGGTCGGCAATTCGGG
>QQSJ01000045.1 GCA_003602635.1 Candidatus Poseidoniales archaeon | reverse complement strand
AAAGGTGCGCAAATGGTCCTTCAGGCGGCCGTCGAGTTTCCCAGCACGCACGCCGAGGCCGACGTTCGCGGTGTCGGGTCCTTTGGGAATGATCCAAGCGTAGCCGTTGGGCGCCACGCTGCCAAGGAAGACGTCGAACATCTCGGGGACGTTGCCGCGCACTTGTGCGTACACCGTAGGAACCTGATCGGCAGGACGGCAGGCCGGATCTTTCCCATGACGCAGCCTGCCCACGTGAGCAAGGCTTCCTGTGGCGTCGATGAGGTAGTCGCAGGTCAACCGTCCACCGTCGCTGGTCACCAGCAACTCACGGCCAAGCTTGCGTTGTTGTTGGAGGCGCAACAGGGCAACACCCACCCGAAGTTCTGCTCCAGCCAGTTCCGCACGGTCGGCCAGATGGCCGTCGAATTGTGGCCGATGCCCTGCGTACGCATCGAGTTTGAAGCTGTAATGACGGCCTGAGGGAAGGAACACCCGCATCCCGTCCAAACGATGGAGTTTGATGCGGTCGGGCACGTCGAAGGTTTCCTCCAGCCAAGCATGGTCTTCCAAGCCGGCAAAGGTCCCAGTCACTTCACCCCAATTCGGGATGCATTCCCCGCACTGCGCCGGATGCCCGACCACTTCACGACGTTCCAGCACGAGCACGTCCACGTTGGCTTCCGCGAGGCGCCGCGCACACGTGGTGCCCGCGGGTCCCGCGCCGATGACGACGACCGTTCTGTGTTCAACCTCGGCCATGCGATCACCGCGTTCTCGAACCGATTTCGGCCAACATACCGACCATCAGGTCGGCGGCAGGCCCAGAGCCTGCAGACAGGAGCGCGTTGGCGGCGCGCTCCAAATGCAAATCGACGAGCAATTCGACGTAGTGAAGGGAATCCGAACGGCCCAGGAGGGCCATCAATTCGTCCCAGCGGTCCTCGGTAAAGGACGCCAAGAGTTCAGCGAGCGTGGTTCGGTCAGCGCCGTGGGACAAGGTCAGCGCATGGATCAGCGGGAGGGTCATCTTGCCCTCCGCCACGTCCACGCCGCGTGGTTTGCCCATGTCCGGTGAACCACGAAGGTCCAGCAGATCGTCCACCAGCTGGAAGGCGATGCCGAGTTCCTCACCGAAGGTTCGGAACGCGCTTGCCTCCTCTTCGGTGCAACCGGCCAACAAGGCCGCGGATTGGCAGCCGGCCGCGAAGGGCCCGGCGGTTTTCCCACGAACGATGTCCAAGTAATCCTCAGGTGAGGTGGTCAGGTCATCGATGTGGTCCAATTGCTTGAATTCAGACACGGCGATGTCCGCACAACAATCCGCCATGAGGCGAACCACGCGTTCTGGGTAACGGCCTCCAAGGCCGAAGCCTTGGACAAAGAGCCAATCCCCTGCAATCAGGGCCTTTTCTGGACCCGCTTCGAGGTGAAGGGTTCGACGACCGCGGCGCTCGTCGGCGGCGTCGTTCATGTCGTCGTGCACGAGGGTGGCGGTGTGGATCAGTTCGAACGCCAACGCAAGGGGCATCACGTGGTCTCGGTCGACCCCCCCCGCGGCCTCGTAGGAGAGCATGAAGAGCACCGGACGAAGGCGCTTACCGCCACTCATGAGCACGTGTCGCGCCATGGCGACGACTTGGCCACCGCCCGCCGCTGCTGCGTCGTCAAGAAGCGCTTCGAGGCCGCCGTCGACCTCGTCCTTGAGCGCCGAAAGTCGCTCGACCTGGACTGAATTGAGCCCGGTCATCGTCATGATGACGAGGGAGGGCTTCTTAACGGGTGTCGAGCGCCCTCGGCACGTCGAGGGTGCGTCATGGAGGGCGATGCAGAGCGGCTCGTGGTCGCCCTTCCCCCCAACGACGACGACCGCGCCTCTTCCCACGCCAACGGCGTGCTCGGGCAGGCCACACAAACGCGGTTCGTTCTCAAAGAGACCCCAAGCCTGGCCGACGCCATCAGCCTGCTTCATGACGGACACGTCGACCTGCTCGTGGCCTCGGCCCTCATGTGGGGCGATATGGAACAAAGCGGCCTCTCCATTGCAGCCTGCCTCCAACGGCGTGAACCGACGTGGGTCATGGTGTCCGACGACAAGCCGGAGATGCTCCACCATGAGGCCGTGGTCGGCTGTGATCACCCGCTGCTTCACCGCCAACTGACGCGACTCCGCACGGATCTGAACCTGCTCGACCCTCGGACGATGGTCGAGGGCTGGGACGGGATGAGCGGAGCGGAGCGAACCGCATGGTACGAGGGTGCCCGAAATTCCGGCACCCTGGATGGCTACGTCATCCCACGTTCCCTGCACCGCAGCTTGCCCGGCCGCCCACCACGGCGCCACACCCTTGGTTTGCATCGCGATGACCCGACGCGCCCTCGTTTCGTGCCTCCACCCTTGGGTGGGCTGACGCTGCTCATCAGCCGATCGGGCTTCCCGAATTCGGGCTTGAAGCATCTCAACGATGAGAGTGCCCTCATTTCACACCGCATTGAGCGCTCGATGCTCGCCGCCGTCCCTGCTGCCCTTCGAAACATCACCGGCATTCACGTCGAACGTCGACGCCCACGCACCTTGCTGATGGAAGCGGCCAAAGTTGAGGACGAACACACCCTCGAATCCATGCTCAACCCAGAGGCCTCGCTGAAAACCAAAGGGCACCGCGTGGAAATCATCATCGAAACCTTGGGCGTTCAGGGCCGTGGAAGCGCCTCCAGCGAGCGTGTGTTCCCGGTTGAACACACCCACACCGGCATGGTCCGTGCACTTGAGGAATGGTCGGAAGTGCTGCAAGCGATGACCAGCGAGCATGCAGCCCTTTCCAAAGGAGCCCAGTTCATGGGTGAATTCGAAGCGTCCTACATGGAAGCCCATGGAGCCATGATGCAATTGGACGAAGACCGCGAATGAAAAACGGTCCAGCATCGGCTCCTTCCGTGCTTTTGCGGGGCGAACCCCCATATACCGACGGAGCCGGAAACGCCTCAGGTTGAGCCCATGACCACGCCGCAGGTGATGCTCGAGGAACTCTTCCGGGCCAAGTTGGACGACCTGCGCAGCATCGCTGCAGCCTACGATCTGCCACGCGCCGGTGGCGTCGATCTGCTGCGCGCACGCCTCATCAGTCAACTGGTGCTCGACGCCTGGGACCTCTCGGACGACGGCATCGCCCAACTCAAAAACAACGAGCTTGGCGACATCCTCGGCGCCCTCGGCATCAAGAAAACGGGATCGATCCGAGCCCGCCGGCAACGGCTTCACCTTCACCTGAACCATGACGCGAAGGCGCTCACCGTGGAATCGTTGAACGAACGAACCAAGGAAGACCTTCACGCCCTGGCCAAATCGCTTGAATTGCCGGTGTCAGGCACCAAGCAAACGCTCCAAGCCCGCATCGCGGGTGTGCTGGAGATGCAACGTGGGGCATGGGGCCCCATCAAGCGCTCCCTCCGCAGGGACGGTGGACGCAGCCTCACCATCCCCGTTCCGGAGGATGCCCCCGGACCAAGCGTCACGGCATTGGCTGACGACGAACCGACGGTGGCTCCCTCCGATGGCGTGGACGAAGCCGTGGAAGCCTTCACCGAGGCCCATCCTGAGGGGTGGACGGCCGAGGAGGAAGCGGGCATGCGTGAGGCCTTGCAGGCCTCGGGCGTGGACGTGACACGCGGCGACGTGGCGGCCGAACTCGACGCCGCTTTGCGCTCCCGTGCCGCATCACCGGACGAAGGATTGGACCTGGTCATGGACGTGGAGGATACCCCCATTCCTGCCTTCGAACCAGGCGACCTTCCGCTGGACGCGATGGCTGATTTGGAAGACTTGGAGCGGCGTGACGCGGAAGTTGAAGCGGCCTGCCGTCATTTCCTGAGCATTGGTCACGTCAGCGACGCCGCAGACGTTGACGCTTTCTTGGATTCCTTGGCAAAGGAAGGATTCGAGACCTCCCGCGAGCACGTTCGGGCGGCCATTCGACACCGCCTCCTTGCCGTGGATCAGCGACGCCGCTCCGAGGAAGAAGCTCAGCGTGGCCGACCGACCACATGGCGTGCGAGGGAGGCGTTGCGAACCTTCGAGTCCTTGCGACCTCAACTCATCGAAGCCGTCGAAGAAGCGACCGGAGAGGGCGACACCCCAGAGGCGCGCAGCGCCTACCTCCGGGCCGTCAAAGGACTCGGCGTAGACGTGGGCGAAGCGGCCGTGTCCGGTCGCGTCCATGCCTTGTACGACCTTCACGTCGACCTGATGGCCGAGCGAGCCTCGATGGACCCTGTCGCCGCGCGCAGGCAAAGGGCCCTGCGCGTGCTCTTCCATGGAAGCGTGCACATGGACCTGAACGACCGCCGAACCTTGGAACGGCTCGAACGAGGCTTGCCCGGTTTTGAGGACCTCATTTCCGCGGTGCTTGACGACGCAGACGGGCGCATTGAGCCAGCTCATGAAGCCCTCATTCTCTCCTACCTTGAACGCCGAGGATTGGAGGTCAACACGCCAGAGTTGAGACCACGTGTGATGGCTTGCGCAGGCGTGCTTGCGGCCGAGATGGGCCTCATCTCTCCCTCTGAAATTCCACGGCTCGCGCCAGGCATCGTCCTGTCCGACGACAGGATCGAGGAAATCGTGGGCGAGTTGAAGCAACTCGCGGCCAGTTTCCGAACCACTCCTGTGGGCAAAGCACCCCAACAAACCTCGGAGGCGGCTCCCGTCGAGCGAGACGGACGGCACCGCCGTGTTGACGGCGCACGTTCCATGGTGGATCGGGCCGATGACGTGCTGGCCAGGCTGCTCGAAGACCGCTGATCAGCGGGTCGCGTAGAAGTTCTGAATGATCGAGGTCACCGTCTGGATGTCGCGGATGTCCCGGCGTTGCAGGTCAGCGAGGATCTCCATACGCTGCTGAACGTGTTGCTCAAACACTTCGGGCGTCACACCTGCGGCGTTGCAGATGCGCTCACGGAACTGGGAGGGGATGCCGGTCTCGACGATTTCGTCGCGCGCTGCATCGTACTTCCAAATGGCGTTCAAGCGGGGCTTGTCGCCTTCCATGCCTGCAACTTCAGCCACTTCAGTGATCTTCCTGGCCGTGCGGCCATGCACGTGGAGGCGAGCTTGGATGATGATGAGGTCCAAACCGGTCAGCATGATGGGTGGGACGCTCATGGGCGGGTTGATCATACGGGTCACCGTTTCCTGAGCGGTGTTGGCGTGAAGGCTGCCGAAGGAACCGTCGTGCCCGGTGTTCATCGCAGTGAGCAGGGTCGCCGCTTCAGAGCCACGCACCTCACCGACAATGATGCGGTCCGGGCGCATGCGGAGGCTGGACTTCAGGCAGTCGTTCATGTCGACCTCAGGTGTGCCGTCTGGGCGCTCACGGCGGGTTTCCATGCGCAGCCAGTGGTCGTGGTAGACCTGCAATTCAGCGGTGTCCTCGACCGTCAACAGCCGGCGGTGCCACGGAATGTACATCCCGAGGCAGTTGAGCGTCGTCGTCTTACCGGAACCCGTACCACCAGCGATGACGAAGTTCGCAGGACGGCTGTCGAGTCCTTCGATCCATACCCACATCATGGCCGCCAACCGCAAGTTCACGGTTCCGAAATTGATGAGGTCGATCATCGTCAAGGGGTCTTCCTTGAACTTCCTGATGGTGAGGGTGGGGCCGTCAGGAGACACGGGCGGGATGGTGCCGTTAACACGGGAACCGTCGGGCAGGCGACCGTCAAAGATGGGCACGGCACCGGGGCCGTCACCCAAGGGGACGTTGGTGAACGAGGCGATGTTGGTCGCGATTTGAAGGCCGTCTGCGTCGTCGATCCAGATGTTGGTGCGGCACATGCCGTGGTCCCTGTGTGCGACCTTCACGCATTGCGTGCCTCCGTTGTACATCACTTCTTCCAGGGAGTCGTCCTCGAGGAGCGCTGCGAGGTCGCCGTATGGGTTCGCCTCGATGTTGCCTTCGACGTGGTAAATTGGAGACGGGTGGTTTGGCTCGTTGTAAATGGTCACTCGCCCGTATTGCGCCAAGATGTCCGACATGCTTCAGCCTCCAATCATCAACAAGGCCCCGTTGAACAGGGCCATGGAAATCATCGTCCAGAACGGAACCCACCACAGCATGGCGCGCATGCGTCCAAGCATTCGCCCGCAAATGGCAACGGCCACGGCACTTGCCGCTCCGAAGAAGACGGAAAAGGTGGTCGCGATGCTGTCGATTTGGTAGCCTGCGCTCGGTGGAGCAAACAGTCCAATCAGCACAGCGAGCAGCCCGGGAAGGCCGATGCAAATGAACAGCACAATGGTCATCACCAAGCCCGAGAGGTCCTTCTCGCGCTTGTCGATGAGGTCGTTGAGCCGTTGGTAGTCGTTCGCGAGATCATAGAGCACGGACTGCAGAGGAGAATTTTGCTCCACCGCGGTCTGGATGAGTTGGATAACACGCTGCACTTGCGAAGAGCGGGTGCTGGTCGCGAACGAGGCGAGGGATGCGTCAAAGCTCGTGACGTGGCTTTTCGACAAAGCCTCACGCAGCAAGGCGCCGAACGTGCCAGGTTGGTTCTGGCTTTGGTCGGACATCACTTCTTGCAGACCAAGACCGGCGCCCACACCGTCGCTCAAGGCTTCGACAAAGCCAGGGAGTGCACCCTCGATGGAGCGGCGGCGACGGCGTTCGAGCATTGGCGGAAGACCGCCTGCGGCGAAGGCGAGTCCAATCGCCAAGAGAAGCAACAACGGCAGGTTGTCGTTGAAGGATTCAATGAGGCGCCAAATCATCTGAACACCTCACAACCCTGGGTCGGTCGTATGCGCCTTTCGACCGATGAAGGCCATCAACAGCACCGTGACCCCGAGGCCACCAACCGTGATGACCGGAAGCAATGGAATGAGGCCACTCAAGCCAAGCATGCCTTGCAGGTCCTTGGGAACGATTTGCGGCGCGAGGGCCAGCACGGCGATGAGGATCGGAGAAAGCATGCCCACCGACAGCATCGTCTCAGGCAATCCGCCAAGACCTTCGATGTACTCCTTGACGGCTTCCGAACGCTCCTCCTCCATTCGACTGCCGAGTTTCTTCAGCGTCTCCACGATGTCCGTGTTCTGGGTGAGGTTGGTGTAGAGGGTGTTGAGGAGTCGGCGGTATCCTTCGGTTTCACTCTTGGTCATCAATTTCTTGAGTTCCTTCTCGAGACCGGGTGATTTGCCGCTCTGCAGGCGTTCCAACACGGAGGCAAAGTCTTCCGAAATCACGCCGTACCCACCACGGCCGATGGTGTGCATCGCTGCCTCAAGACCGACGCCAGAGGACATCATCACGTCGATGGCCCGGATCACGTAGAGGATTTCCCGGCTTTCTTCGATTCGACGCATGAGCCCACCTCAGTCCTTGTCTTCGTAGAGTTCGAACGTGAATTCCTCGCTCGTGCCGTCGTATTCGAGGGAGCCAAACACGACCTTCACGTCACGCTCCTCGAAGGGGTCGTGGATGTAGGGCTGACCGCCACGAAACATCTCGATGACCTGCTTGTAGAGGTCCATGGCCATCAGGCCACGAACGGTGTACACCGCGCTTTCTGCGCCTTCGTCGTGGAGGTCATCGCCTTCGCCTCCGCGGACCACCGTACGGGTGATCCTTCGGGCGATGCGAACGGAGATGTCCGCGTTCTGAAAGCGGATCCAGTCGGCGCTGGTCCTCGCGGTGGCGGGGCGGATGAAGAAGTCCATGCTCGGCATGTGAACGTCTCGACATCCTTGAGCGGACCTTCAATGTGATGGCCGTCACTCGACCAAACGGTACCAGCCGAAGTTCGGTTCGAGGATCGAACCTTCATCGAACAAGGCATCCAGCGTGGTGTCGGCCAGACCGGCGTCAAACCCACGTGCACCCATGTTGCGGATGAGGGTCTCGTAATCGACCCCTTGGCCTTGGTCCAGCGTTGCAATGAGTTGCTTCATGACGTCGTTGGCGTCTTCCGTCCCCGCGCCTTCGGCGGGTGCGGAGCCCCCGTCCTCGCTGTCTCCGTGCAACGGCAACTTGGCCGGTTCGCTCCGGACCGCGTCCATGCGGCCTTCTGCGATGTCCAAGGCTTGCAGCACGTGGAGGCGGTACTGTTCCACAGAGGCTCCATCGTAATGCGGAAGCGCCAAGGAAAGGCCAGGGACCAGATGGCCAGGAATGCCCGCTTGGGCCATGGCGGCCGGGCCTTCGCTGACCACGGATTGGGCGCGCTCGTAAGCGTCCAAGCGTGCCAGGGTTGCGTTGGCGGTGCGGGCCAGCCAAGCGGAGTACCGCGACGGATCAATGCGAACGACCTCTTCTGGTCGCAAGCTGGTGTAGATCGCTCCTTCGTCGGTTTGGTACCAGCGGGCTTTGGCGATCATCATCACGTGCATCGTTTCCCCTTCTTCGATGGCGCGGCTCAACCCCAGAATGGATTCGCGAGCGCTCTCGGGGTCGTAGTCACCGACGCTGAAGTACATCAGCCCCGAAGGGTCTCGAAGTTGACCTTGGTACATCGTTTGACCGGAGGAAGTTTCCCGGGCTTCGACGCGCTCAAGCAAGCCGGCGACAAGGCATCGGTTGATCTTGGCACCGAGGCGGGTGATGACGAAGGACGGGTCGTATTCGCCTGGCCCTTTCTCGTTGAGGGTGGCCTCACCGAATTCAGAAGCGAAGACGTGCCATGCGGGTTGGCGGCGGATGTTTCTGCTTGGCTCCATCAGGCCACCTCCCAGTGTGCACGGGCTTCCGTGGCCATCATGGCACCGTCCTCATCGACGGCCTCCAAGGCATCGGCCATGAACATCGAACTGCGCTCGTCGACCAACAAACGACCGCGCAAGGTCGCGCTTCGTCCAAGGTACCGGGCGCGGAGGGTTTGCACCCACGCCATGGCGCCATCTTCAGCAATGGCCGCACGCAGTCCTTCGAGGTCCGTCTCGAGCAAGCCGAGGGCCGCATCGCGACCGAGGAACACCGAGATGGTGGAAGCCTCGCCTTGCATCACAAGACGAAGACGCACGTCTTCCTGACCGTCCTGAGCGCCATGGTCCTGGCAGACCCCGTCGCGCAACACGCGGCGGCATTCTGGACAGCGCTGAATGAGGCCGGAATCGTCGCGGATGCTGACGATGAGCCCCTTGGTGGACACACCAACACGCCCTCCGCCTTCGGCCAATTCGTCGAAATCAACCTCGACCGAATGGGTGGCGAAATCGATGCTCTCCTCCCAAGGTGGGCCGTCGAGCACCTCGATTTGATCGGCGTTGTCCACGGTGATGTCGGGCACGCCTTGCCACGCACGAACGCGAACACCGGTCAGCCGAACGGTGACCGGAAGGTCACCCTCAGCGATGGGCAATTCTTCCCAAGCGCTCATTCTGCACCGGCCGCTTGGGTCGGCCACTTGGCCGGACCAAAGGTGACGCTCTTCGCCGTCACGTGTGAAGGTGCGGCGCTGCCATTCGTGGATCTCGACGACACAACGAACGTCACGCGCCCCGTCACGGAGGTCGGCGATGGTTTGAGCCGACGCTGCCTCGAGGTCCTCGGCAGAGGCGAAGGCCGCATCATGGTAGGCCTCGATGGTCGTGGTCCGCCCAAAGTTGAGTTCAGGCGTGTCGCGGAAGGTGCGAACGTTCGCACCGTCGATCTTGACCAGTTGGCCCACCTCAAGGTCCAGAGGCTCCCAGGAGAGGAAGCCGATTGAACCGCTGTCATCGGCCACACGCCCACGCACGACGTCGATGCTTCCGGTTCCGTCCCGGCGGTGGATGACGTCCGGACGAAGTCCGAGGATGCGAGCGACCACACACACGTTGCCTTCCTTTGGGAGGTCGGCGATGTTCATCGGCTCACCGGGTACGACCACAGGTGCTGTGCCCTCTTCGAGCACAACAACGCGCGTCGATTTGTTGACGTTGATGGAGCGACGCCCTTGGTACTCGTTCACAGAGGCCCCTTCGAGGCGGACGATGCTCCCGGCACGCAACTCGGACTTTGGCGCCCAATCCTTGTACTCCCAGCGGGTTGATGGCGTGCTGGAGTCGTACGGTTGGTCTTCCAAGAGACCGAACGCAATGGTTCGTTGTTCACCACGAACGGTCTGTTCGCGAACGTTGTGGGACACCAGTTGAACGGTGATCTCGACGTTCTGGTCGTCGCCGTTCAGCTCTTCCAGACGTTCCACCTTGCGCATGGGCTTGGCGGCCCGCGTGGACCCTCCTCCGGCCGCTTTGCCGGCGGTGGGAGGCGTTGCGCTGACCTGCAACTTGCGAATGATGGAATGCATGGCGTCCTGGGGGGGAATGAAGAATTCCTCCTCGTACTGGCGGAAGGCCTTGACCACGTCGTCTTCAGAAGCGTCGGGACAAGATTCCAACACCAAGGCGACGTGATCTCCGTAGGGGTGGTCGCTCATGCGTTCCCCTCCACCTGCATGGTCCTCTCTTCGAGCCAGCACGGTGGACTGGCGGCGGGTTTTCGTGTGGATTGGTTGAGACTGAACACTCCCTTCACCTCCTCGGAGATGACGAGCACAGTCGAGGGCCTTTGAACCCTCCCGAACGGGAGCGCACGGGTTCAGGCCGGGTTCACGCCGATCGTTCCAGAAAACAAGACGTCAGCGAGGTGGAGATGCCGACCAGTGCGCCCATCGCGTTGGTTTGGAGATCCGAGCACCACGTGCCCGGAGAGGGCATCGGCCAAGTTTCCTGTGACGCCGGCTTGACGGATGGCGCCTTGCACCTCGCCGTCAACGACCCGAAGGACGCTCGAGGTGGTGACGGAGAAATCTCCGCTCGTTGGGTTGGCCGTGTGCGCCCCCATGATGCTGTGCACCATCCAGCCATCGTCCATCTGGGCCACAAGTTCGTCGGGCGTCGGTCGGCGTTGCGAGGAGGTCAACACGAGGTCGCGCGTGCCCGTGCTCGGGGGTCCATCGATGGACCTGATGGCGGAGCCGGTGCTTTGCGCATGCTCCACCTGACCGTCAGCCATGGCCTTGGCCGCGTCACGCACCGACCAGTTGACCTGTTCAAGACGGCCTGATTCGACCAACATGCGGGTTTCCGTAGGCACGCCATCGCCGTCGATGGAGGCCGTGCGCGCTCCACCGGCAAGGCGGCCGTCATCGACCAACGACAAGTGCGAGGCCATGACCTGCTTGCCGATTCGGCCCGACCAGAGGGACTCTTGGCGAGCCATGCGAGGTCCGTTGATGGCTGAACCGACGATCATGCCGAACAAGGACCCGAAGGCTCCCTCGCTGAACACGACGTCCTGGGGGCCATCAACAGGATCCACCTTGATTGGGTCGCGGGTGCATTCAGCCCACGTCACAGCGAGGTCCACACAATCGGGAACCTCGGGCAGAAGGTCGTCCGAGGACGCTCCCTCCCAACCGCTGGTCAACTGGCCGTCCACGTCGATGGTGACCTGAACGCCCGCGCCCATCGAGGTGGACGATGACGCGCGTTCGATGCCTTCGCTGGAGAGGAACGCAGCGGCTGTGGCTGAAGCGCCAAGGCCGCCACCCGTGACCACGGCCTCGGGTGAAACGGAGGCCACATGCGCCAGCATGGCGTCAGCCCTGTCCATCAAATCCTCTGCCTTGAGGTGAGCCACGTCGGCATGAAAGGCAGAAGGAAGGGGAGCCGTCTCGGCCACAGCAGGGAGTTCAAACCCGGAAATTTGGGGGGATTGGCGGAGGATGGACATGGCTTGGTCCACGGCACGCTCCGCTCCAGAGGGGTCTACCAATCGGGCGAAGCCGAACCGACCGTCGTCCACCACGCGGACACCGAATCCGCCCTCGCCGCCGGCACCGACCATGGTGATTCGACCGGCCTCGAGGTTGAGGTCCAATCCGTAGGACTGTTCTCCAAGCACGTCCCACTGGGCCACGCCTGCGTCTTCACAGGCTTTGCCGATGGCAGCGCACACTTCCTGAACGCGTTCAACGGCTCCGTCAGGCAACATCTGTTCACCCCACCAAGGCCGTCGAGATGCGCATGAATGGGCCACCGTCCCCAACGGGAACCGTCTGACCCTTGCCGCAGAATCCAGGGGAGGCCAAACCGCCCTCGCGGGCCAGTCCATCCACGTCGTTGAGGATCTCCAACGTCATGCCAGAAACGCTCACGTCGCGCAAGGGTTGGGTGAGTTCGCCGCCTTCGATCAACCACGCTTCTTGCGCGGCAAACTGGAAGGAGCCGCGACCCGTGTCGACTTGTCCGCCTCGCGTTCCGCAGGCGTACACGCCGTACTCCACGTCGTCAACGAGGTCGTCGAGGTCGCGGTGGGATCCGCCCTGAATGACCGTGTTCGACATTCTGACCAAGGGGTGGTGGAGTCCGTCTTGAGCGCGGGCACCCGCATTGGGGTCCAAATCGAAACGGCCCGCGGTTTCGCGGTGGTTCAGGTACTCTGTGAGCACACCGTTGCGAATGAGGACCTTCTCACGGGCGTTCACGCCCTCGTCGTCGATGGGGTAGGCGCCGTACCCGCTTCGGAGCGTTGGGTCGTCGACGACGGTCACGATGTCGGAACCAATCTTCTGCCCAAGGCGCCCTTCGAGGCAGGAATCGCCGGCCGCCACCAAATCCGCTTCGCAAGGATGGCCAAGCGCTTCGTGAATGTAGACGCCGGTCAGGTCTGGATCTGCGATGAGCGGGAAGCGGCCGGAGGGTGCGGCGATGGCCGTCAACTGACGAAGGGCTGCTTCCTTGCCTCGACGGCCGAGTTCGCCAAGGTCGTGTTGGAGGATGGAGGACGCTCCGCCCTCTCCACCGTGACGCGTTCTATAGGAGGCCACGCGGTCGCCGTCCCGCGCCGTCACCGTGCAGTGAAGCAAGGCGCGCTGGAGGCTCCAGGCACGATCCATGCCTTCGCTGGTCAGCACCTCGGTGCGCAAATGTTCGTCGCTCCACCCCGTCACGACGGACGCAATCTTGGGGTCGTCTTTGCCCTCGTCTTCGACGGCGCGCATGGCGTCTAACCGTTCGTCAAGGCCGAGGTCACGGACGTCACCGTTTGGCGCCCAGACCACTTCATCAGAGACGATAGGGACCTCAGCAAGTTCCACCATGGGCTCGCCCGTGGGACGTCGTGCCGCCACGCCTCGGGCCACGCGAAGCGTGTCTTCGCCCTGAGCGTAAACGGAGGAGAGGTCGGTGGTTGAATGCACCCCCCAAGCGCCATCGGCAAGCACGCGAAGTGTGACTCCGACGTCCTGGGCTGGAACCGCTGCATCCATGGAACCGTCACGAAGACGGACGGTGTTGGAGTCGCACGACATGGCCCGAAGCTCGACGTAGGTGGCGCCCAACCCAGACAGCCTGTCGAACATCGACGAAGCGCGTTCGGCGTCGAGCCATCGTCCGGTTGAGGGAGAGGCGTCCATGACCATGGCCATCGAGCAAGCCGGACGGTGTTTAACCCTCGTGTTAAGCAAGGAGATCTGCTTGAGCGACCAAGCCCAAGGCAAGGTGCTCGAGGCCCCCCTCGGGAGGGAGGCCGAGCCGTGCTCGACCTTGCTGGGTCATCGAATGGGGCGCACAAGCCTCGAATCCAAAGGTGGGCATCACGCGTTCCAGGTCCCCTTGTTCAACGCCCAGTCCGACCAGCCATCCTGAGGTGGCTCCCTTCGGGAGTCCAACGGCCTTGATCGCCTCACCAATGTGATGGCTTCCCGCGAGACAACGCATGAGTTCCGCCCCCAGCGTTCGACCGACGGCTCGGTCACGGGCCCAACGACGGCTGGCCATTGCAACGCCAGCGGCGAGGTGCCGCTCGGACACCAGCACGTCGGCTGCAAGAACAACGAGGTCACCGGACACATCCACAGCGTCCAAGGCCATGGCCAAGGCCCGGGGGTCATCAACAGGAGCGCCTTCCCAAGCCACGCAGGCATGCTCCATGCCCAAAGGAGGGCATCAGGCCTCATCAACGCTCCGACGTGCGTTCGCCGGGAAGCGGTTCATCGTCACGTCTTGAGGACCGTACGGGGGCCTCACGTGCCGCGAAACGGGCGGCATCGTCGACCATCCGTTGGACCAGCACTGGGCCCCACCCTCGCCATGCTTCGACGTCGGCGCGTACCTTCCGGGACATGCCGAGTAAATCTTCGGGGGTGCGGACGCCGACTTCTGCCAGGCGGCGGGCACGTTGCCTTCCGACGTGCTTGACCTTCACCAACCGAAGCAAGTCCGCCTTGCATCCATGACGCACCCGATGACGAGATTCGTCGATGAGGGTCGAAAGGGCGGTCAAAGCAGACGCGTGGTCGTCGTGGAAGACGTCGTCGGTCGCCAGGACCGCCTCACAGGCAGCGAGCAGCCACGCCATCAAATCCGTGCGATGGTGAAGGTCGCCCGGCGCGACATCGTGCAAGGCTTCGATTTGACGAAGGGTCTTCTCATCGATCCATGATTCGAGGAGCCATGCGGACTTGACCGTCGACAAATCACGCTCTTGGAACGGTTCGTCCACCAGCACTTCGTCGGTGACGTGGGCGTATTTCTTCCAAAGTTCAGAGTCCCTGTCCATGTCCTTGCTCTTCAACCAAAGCCGAGCAAAATCGTTGGTTGAAGCCACCAAATGCAGCAGACTGAACACGGTCACAGGTGCGTCGTCCCTGACCAAGCGTCGGACGGCTCGCCGCAATCCGGTCCTCAGCACGGAGGCTGAAGCCGGGTCGAGGTAGAGGCGCGTGACCGCCTCTCCCATCGGGGTGGCTTCGTACCGCGTCGCAGGGTCACGCACGTTTGCGACGGACACGGTGGGCTGACTCAAGGAGGAAGCGGAAGTGAATCCAAAGGAGGCTGGAGCGCGTGCGGACGGTGCAGCAGGTTGCGTTCCCGCAGAAGCGCCTTCCCAGAGCAGATCATCACGGCCGTGGGCCGGTGCGGCCCAGACAGGCACGTCGTCGTCCCACTGTTCCTCTTCCTCTGCGCCCGCGGGTGGCACATAGGCAGGATCTGCGTCCAACCGCCTTAGGAAACGTTCCTCCACCAGCCAATCGAGGATGGCTCCGAGGCGTTGAAGGAGTTCACCTGCCGGCCACTGCGTGGCCAAAAAAGTGCGAGCGAAGAAGGCCTCGATGTCGCCTCGATGTTCCAACCGGCCGGCCGCCACCGCGGAAAGCACGTGAATGCGCAAGGCCGCCTCGTTGGCCAGTTTGGAGGTGACGTCTTCGACGGGGCCGTGGAAGTAATGGTCGGCGATGCGGTCCGCCACTTCCCAACCGTCGGTGCCTTTGCACAACACCCACGCCTCGCCAAAATCGTCGTACCGTGGTCGCCCCGCGCGACCGAGCATCTGTCGAACTTCCATGACCGGCATTGGGCGGCTCGCTCCGTCGTCGAAGCGCTTCACGTCCCGGACCAGTACGCGCCGTGCGGGCAAGTTGACGCCGGCCGCCAAGGTCGGCGTGGCCACGATTCCAACCACGTCCCCTTCTTTGAACGCCGTTTCGATCGCACTTCGTTGCCCGTGGGTCAAACCGGCATGGTGGAAGGCCACCCCGCCGGACACGCACGTACGCAGGGTTTCTCCAAGCGTGGTTTGGTCCGCGCCCTCAAGCGACGACGCCAAACGGTTCAGGCGCTCCAAGCGAGCAGGGTCCTCTTTCTCCAAACGTCGACGAAACCGCTCCGAGAGACGTTTGGCTTCCGAGACGGCTGAACGGCGTGTTGCAACGAAGATGAGCACCTGCCCGCCTTGGTCTGCAACGTCGCTCAGGACCGCCCATGTGGGCTGGGACATTGGCCCAACCAACTTCCTTGGAGCACCAAGCTGCCCCTCCGAGCCAGCGTTGCTCTGAATTTTCCTTGGTTCCAAGTTCAAGTCGTACAGCGTGCTGTATTCCAGCGCCACAGGCCGCCAGTCCGACGTGATCAAGGCCGCGTCCAGCCAAGAAGCAAGGTCCGGTGCGTTCCCAACGGTGGCTGACAGGGCGATGATCTGCGCGTCTGGGCGGAGGTGCCGGAGACGCGTGAGGTTGATTTCGAGGGTCGGGCCACGGCTGCTGTCGTTGAGCAAATGGAATTCGTCAGCCACGATGACGCTCACGTTGGCCATTCGGTCAGAGCGCGTGCGCATCAACGAGTCGAGTTTCTCAGAGGTGCACACGAGAATGTCGCATTCGTCGATGAGCCGCCGTTCACCGGTGGCCTCACCAATGCCCAAGCCCACGGTAAGACCGACCGCCTTAGCAAGCTCGGACAATTCCGTGTGTTTTTCGCTCGCCAGGGCTTTGAGCGGGACGATATAGACCGCGCGACTGCCTGGGTGGGTCACCAGCAGCCGGTGGAGGATGCCAAGGTACGCGACCAAGGACTTTCCACTCGCAGTGGGAATCGCGACGATGGTGTTCCGCTCGGAAAACACCGCGGGCATGGCTTCCGCTTGAGGAGGATGCAATCGCTCAATGCCCCATTCTTCACGAAGAAAATCCCGTGCATTGGCTGGAAGCGGCAGGCCCTCGATGCGGTCGGCATCGAGTTCCATGGCATCAAAGCGGTGACGAGAGGACAAAAGGACTGTGCATCAGCAGCGACATGCTCAAACGCTCCCTCCGCCGCTCAACGTGCATGAGCACACCCGAAGCCGAGGCCGTCGACGAGCGCTTGGCCATCTTCGAGGATGAAGCCGACATCAACGATTGGATCGAAGTCATGTGTGGCGCAGCCATGGTGCTGCTGGGCTTGTTCCACATGTTCAGCCCCGGAGATTTGGTCGACCCGGACACCATGCGGTGGTTTGCCGCCACGGTTACCGCCGCTGGATTGGTGTGGATCGGTCACGGCCTGAAGGACATGGTCGTCAAAGACCTCCGCCGCTCCATGGTCATGATGGACCTCAGCGGTGCGGGAGAGCCCGACCACGGCCTCATCCGTGACGTTCTGCTCAACCCTGAAGCCTACCGAGACTTCCTGCTGGACGCCTACCGCGAAGCGTGGGAGGACGGCATCATCACCGAAGATGAGATGGAAGAACTGCGTTCCTTCCAGAGCGCCTTGCGGATCTCCGACGCCGAGATGGAGGAGATCGCCGAGGAAGCCAAGGACGCGGCTCAATCCCAAGAGTGAAGATCGCCGAGCATCCGCTCAGCCAAGCGTTCCGACTCTGACCTTCGCCGATGCTCGAGGCGTGCACCGGCCCCAAGCATGACGACGCCAAACAGCGTCACCAGACCGGGCATGCCGAGGAAGGACCCTGCGGACGTGATGCCATCATGACTCGGTAGGTCTGAGCTCTGAAGGCCAGAGGCCGCGACAAAACGAACGTCGAGGAGATCGAGGTCACAGTCGCACAACGAGACGGCAATGCGTTGGGGAAGCAGAGCGTCTTGGAGCACCGACCATGAACCCGCATCGATGGATGCTGGACGGGTCCCCCAAGCCGGAGCGGTCACCGAGCCAGAGGCCGCGGTGTCGACCATCGGCGTTCTGAGGTGAACGACGCTGCTGGATGGACGTTCATCCGTGACCAGCAAGGCCTCCAGAGCGATCAAATCGAGGAGCAAGGAACGGCCAGCGAGGAGCACGAAGCGTTGGACATGGTCGGCCTCTGGTCCACCTGCACCGCCTTCCTTGGCGACATGGGCAAAGATGCGCTCGTCAAGCCGAAGGTCGTCCAAGCCTTCTGGATGAAGTTGGTAACGGCCGTCTTCGAGTGGGGTCGCAGATTGTATGACGAGACGAACGTGAAGTGCTTCGCCGTTCAACCGTCCAAAGGTGGCCCCTGAATGCGTCACGAGGGTCGACTCGGGAACCCCTGGGTGCGCGACGTCCCACAACTGGGCCAAGCGCTCATCGATGAGACCGTCAAGGTCCAACTCCCCGTCCTGCTGGACGGCGGTTGAGGCGGAGATGAGTGGGTTGAACACACCACCGAGAAGGATGAGCACGAGCCCGGGCACGCTGAGACCAAAACGCACGGTCCAAGAGGTCGTGCGGCGCGTGAACTCGAGCAAACCAACGCACAACAGCATCACGCCGGGCAAGGCGCGCAAACCACTGGGCGGCTCCGACAGGGATTCCTCGGGCCCGGCACCGTCGACTTGACCTCCTCCTGCTGGATACAGCCCTTCACCGGTGAAGCCGCTCGGATCGACCGGACCCATGCCCTCGAAGCTCAGCAATCCGGCCCACACATAGGGCTGGAAGCGGTCGTTCTGGCCTTCAAGGCACAGCGTTGCTTCGCCTTCTTGCAAGGCGCGCCAGCGGTACCGTGTGAGGGTCCCGTCATCGTCAGCGACCACCTCCACCTCTGGTGTTGGCGCCAGCAGCCCGTTGGAAAGACGGAGTTCAGGTTGCGCGGACTGTTGTTGAAGTTCGAGCGGAACGACGTCCCACGTGATGAGCACCCGCAAGGCTTCGTGGGTCTCGATGTTGAAGCTGAAGCAGTCGGATTCGCCTCCGACCAGGGCACCGTCGTGGGCGCTCTCAAACTCGACCGCTGCGGGTGAACTTCGGGAACTTGGCTCGTCCACGTCAGCAGCATCAGGATCTGCCGACCACGCGACGTCCATCTCAAAGGTGGAATCGCCGTAAAGGTGGAGCGTCCAACTGGCGATCCGATCGACGGAGAAACTGAGCAGAAGCCGAGCCCCGTCGCCAGGCCACATCACGCGCCCGTCGTCCAAATCCAACGCCACCTCATCTTCGGCGTACGCAGGCCAGGCGCTCCCTTCACGTGCCTGCATGGTCCACGAGGTGGACCCATCGCCGTGCACCAGCGTCATGGTCACATCGGGCCACGTCAGTCGTGTTGGGTCGTCGTCAAACCGGAGGTCGACCTCGACGTTTTCCAACCGTTCGGGCAACAGCGCCAGTTCATCTTGTGCGGGATAGAGTTCAAACTCAAACAACACCCGCTCGGGCGAGAAAGGCGTCCCTTGGCTTTGCCCGGACACTTCATCCTCGCCGGATGGGACGGTCGTGAGGCGGCAGTCACCCTCCGCCAAACAGGAGAGATGTTGGACGTCGTCCTCCATCTGGAAGCTTGCAGCAGCCAAAGGAAGCGACAGGACCACCACCATCGCCATCACAAGAAGGGCCAGCCTCATGCACTCACCCCTTGGGCGGGCACGTCCTGAAGCACCTGCCCGCACCTGCGGCAGAGGTAACGCCCGTTGGCGCGCCGCTGTCGTGCATGCTTCACGTTGCAGGGGGAGCACGTCCACCACCATCGGGCAGAGGCCATGTGCAGCATCTGGGCGAAGGCCTCGGCCCCTCCCTCCTTGGCGGGGCTTGGCCACGTGGATTCCCACCGGCGGAACGCAGCATCGTGCCTGCGGTGACCGGTGGCATGAATCAACTCGTGGTGCAGGACAAAGCATGCGTACGGCCACCACTCGGGCGTCAACAAGGCGGGGTGAAGGTCGATCACGCGGACCTCGTGTGGTCGTAATCGATCTGGGCGGGCGCCTCGGACCCATCGCGTGACGCCATGCCGGCGAACGGTGCCCTGTCGCAGGACGCCGAGTGGGATGCGCCGGAGTTGGTCAAGGTCGTGACCGTGCCAGGAATCCATGCCCTCCATGGTCGCAAAGACCTCGGCTTGGAGCGCCTCAAGGAGGCGAGATTGCTCCAAGTTCGGGCGCAAGCAGACCACCTCTCACGACCAGCGATGGTACGCAGGATGACCTTCTTTCACGGCGACGAACAGGCCCTCACCTTCTGCACACCGCTTCCCATCGGCTTCGAGTGCCATGTCCACCCACGCCTTTCTTCCTTCGATTTTGGTCACGCGGGCCGTCACGCGCAGGTCCGTGTCCATGGGCGTGGGCCTGAGCAAACGGACGGTGTAGGAGGCGGTCACGGTGCACGGAATTTCATCCGTGCCGCTTGCGTCCATGAGCCCAACCGCGGCCGCCCAGTTGCCATGACAATCGAGCAAGGTCCCGATGATGCCCCCGTTGACCATGCCAGGAAAGGCGTGATGATGCGCTTCTGGCCGGAACACGGCCACCAGTTCATCCCCTTCGCGCTGGGAATCGATCTGCAGACCGTGAGGGTTGGCGGGGCCGCACCCGTAGCAAATCGACGTGGGAGCGTATGTGCGCTGAACACCCTGCGTGGAAGCCATGCGTCACCAAGGTGAAGGGGGGCCTTTCAGATGTGCGCATACCACCATTGATGAACGGCCTGTCCAAGCATGAACCGTGCCCGGTCAGAAGAAGCGGCGGGTCATCAAGACCGCGCACGAGATTCCCAAGCGGCGCAAGCGTGCCATCGAGGAAGCCTTGGCCGCCCATGAGCCTAGCAACAACCCAGACTGGGACCGCGGTGCTGAATGGGGTCCCTTGCGCTTCATGCGAAAGCGAATCGCGCCCGGGACCTTCCGGACGGTGCACGTGCCGCTGCTCAACGTCAGCATGGGCGACCAATGGCCGATTCCAGTCACGGTGTTCCATGGCAGCAGGCCAGGTCCAACCATCAACGTGCTCGGCGCGGTGCACGGGGACGAATTGACGGGGCCAAGCGCCTGCACACACCTGCTCTCGACGAAATTCACCGAACCGGGAGGCACCCTTGATCCGGCGACGATGGCAGGTACCCTCCGCATCATTCCCGTGGTCAACCTTCCCGGATTCCGCGCCAAATCACGCTACTTGCCCGACGGACGTGACCTGAACCGAAGTTTCCCCGGAAACGCCACGTCGAACACAACTCGACGCGTGGCCCATCAACTGTGGACGACGCTCATGGAGGACGCAGACGCCATCATCGACATCCACACCGCCGCCAAGGGCCGCTCCAACATGCCACAACTCCGCGTTGATCTCGCGCATCCGTCGTCGTACCTCTTGGCCAAAGCCTTCGGCGCTGAGGTCGTGCTTGATTCCCAGCCGCCCCGAGGCAGCCTCAGGCGAGCCGCAAACGAGGAGGGCATTCCATGCATCACCTTCGAAGGCGGGGCTGCAGACACCCTGCAGCACACGGCGGTGAAGGTCGCCTTCGAGGGTACCCTCAACGTGCTGCGCTCGCTGAAGATGATTCCAGGCCGGCCTGCTCGGCCGGCCTTCCGACTGCTGGCCTCCGGCTCACGTTGGCTGAGGGCCAGCGAAGGCGGGCTGCTCGACGTCTTCGTTCGTGAAGGGACCATGATGCGCGAGGGCGAAGTCGTCGCCACCATCTCGGACCCGGGCTCACCGGGCATGTCCGTGGACCTCGTCGCACCAGAGGACGGACTGATGATTTCCATCGCCACGAATCCCTTCGTGACCGCCGGCATGCCGGTGGGTCACTTCCTTCCTTTGACCAAACACAGCGCCTTGGTCGGACGTCACGTGGACGACGAGGGAAGGCTCCAGATGGCCGCCGCGAAAGGCGACCCAATTTGGCGAGAAGAGCAAGACGTCGAAGAGGTGACGGTCGAGGAATCAACCTCGAAAGAGGCAGAATGGGTGACCGCCGTGTTTGACCTTGAGCACGAGGAGAAAGGTGAGGCCGACGGCGGCCCTGTTTCTGATCAGGAACTCGATTCGTAAGCCGCGATGGCCGCTTCGACTTCGTCGTCTTCCATCAAGCGGCGCTGCGACTTTGCGACCTCGAACAAGTGGGCGACGAGATCGTCGCTCGCTTCGCGTCCGCGCTGCTCAAGCCAGTGAATGATGTTTGAACGCCCCGCCATGTGGCC
>QQSJ01000044.1 GCA_003602635.1 Candidatus Poseidoniales archaeon | reverse complement strand
ATCGGAATACGGTCTGCGATGACCCCCAATCCTGGAGAGATGATCGCAACAAGCAGGGCGGCGGAGGCCGTCACGAGTGCGAAAATACCGTCGGCGGTTTGGGTCATTCCAAGGAAGGACATCTCTTGGCCGTTGGCTGCGATGAACAGGTATGCAAACCATGCCGGCAAGACGGCCACGACGACCGAGGTCTCGAAGCCAGACTTGGCCCAATCGTACATCATGTAGCCGCGATGGGCGCGGGTACGCTCCTCATCGGTCATCGTAGCCGCTGTGGCTCCCATCGGGGCATCCATGCTTCGCATCTGAGCATTGAGGTGATGACTGTTTTCCCGTTCCTGCTGCAACGACGACGATGGTTGCCCTATTGATGCGCGCCGGGGCCATGTTTTTCTGCCGTGGTGTGTAATTTACACCATGCGCGCGTTGTTGGTCGAAGGCGGGGGCGTCCGCGCGGCGTTCGCGGCCGGCGTACTGGACGCGCTCCTTGAGGACGATGAGCGCTTCGATGTGGTGGCAGGAACGTCGGCAGGCGGCCTTCTTGCTGCAGCATACCTCGCAGGACAACGTGGGCGTTCTCTTCGGGTCTTGCGTCACCCGGAATGCCGAGCAGCGTTCGGTCGTATCAGCGATTTTCTCCGTGGCGGCGACCTGATTGACCTGGACTTGTTGCACGAAGCCGCAGAACGCCTTGAGCCGCTGGATGCGTCCACCGTGATGGCGCATCCAGCTCGGTTTTTCTTGACCGTCACGGACGTCGATACTGGATCAGGCCATCTCATTGAGCCAAACGCTGAGGAATTGGTGGACGCGCTCATGGCGACGTCGGCGCTGCCCATCGCCGTGCGTTCGCCGGTCGAGATTCGAGGCATGCCGTGCCTCGACGGCGGCATCACCATACCGATTCCCGTGCAAGAGGTGATCGATCTTGGCGCCACGGAACTGGTGGTGGTGCGCACCCGACCTGCTGCATACCGAAACAGCGGCCGCTCCGGACGCCTCGCTGCACCATGGTTCGACCGAAAACAACCGACGATGGCCAAGGCCTTGCGTCAGCGTGGTGAGGCTTACAACGCCATGGTTGACCTCCTCGAACACCCTCCTGAAGGCGTCTCTGTTCAACAGATTCGGCCCCGGCGAACGCCCGCGTGCCGGCGGACAGGCGGCACCGACGTGGACATCGTCCGTGACCACCTCATGGGGGTTGATGCAGGCCAAGCCTGGCGCTCACAACGCCGGATTGACGCCCAGCATGGTCGAATTCCCTGAGAACCTCGGGAAAGTACCACCCAAGAAAGGGCCGAATCAAATACTTCGTTCATGGATGGCAACCCATGTCGGTTGGTACGCCATCCGATGGGGGACATCCCCGCCGATGGTTGATCCTCGCCATCATGAGCCTGAGCCTCATCGTGGTCATGCTCAACAACGTCACCCTGAACGTGGCGCTGGCCGAACTGTCCAAGGATCTCGGAGCCGACAACGCCCAATTGCAGTGGATCTTGGATGCGTACGCCTTGGTCTTCGGGGGGTCGCTCCTGATGATGGGAGCCCTTGGTGATCGTTTCGGGCGTCGATCCACCTTGCACGTTGGTTTGGTGATCATTGGATCCTTTTCCGCTTGGATTGCGCTGACCAACAACGTCAGCACCAACGACGTGATTGCAGCACGAGCGATGATGGGGCTTGGAGCGGCCTGCGTGATGCCAGCCACCCTTTCCGTGGTCGTCACCTCCTTTCCAAAGGCGGAGCGCCCTCGAGCCATCGGGATCTGGGCGGCCGCGGCTGGTGTCGGGGCTCCGATCGGGTTGTTTGTTGGAGGTTGGGCGGTACAGTACGTCGATTGGCAAGCGGTCTTCTTGGTCAACGTCCCCATTGCTGTGTTGTGCCTTGGGCTCAGCATGGCCCTGGTTCCGGAATCCAGGGATGAATTGCGGACGCCCCTCGACCCGGTGGGGGGGTTGCTTTCGCTGGCGGGGTTGGGCGTCATGTTGTACACCATCATTGAGGCCCCCATTCACGGGTGGACCTCATCGTGGACGCTGATGGGAGCAGCATGCGCCGTGGCCTTGCTGTTGCTGTTTGGATGGTGGGAGCGGCAGCGCGAGCATCCCATGCTGCCCATGTCTTTCTTCCGCGAACCGGGATTCGTCACCGGATTGTTGGCGGTGACCTTGGCGTACTACGTGATGTTCACCTTCATGTTCACGCAAATGCTGCATTTCCAACTTGTCCGTGGCGATGAGGCCCTCGCTTCCGCCGTCCGCGTTTTACCGCTTCCACTTGCCCTGATGCCGGCGGCCGCCAACAGCGATCGTCTCGTCGCACGGTACGGACGCTCGAAGGTGGTCGGAAGCGGCCTTTTGTTGATCACCTTCGGCATGCTGCTGTTCGGCACCGTGGTGGAGATTGGCACCAATTACTGGATCATCGCGACGGTGTTTCTGGTGCTCGGGCTGGGCATGGGACTCACCATGGCTCCATCCACTGGATTGGTCATGGAATCCGTACCGGACGACAAAGCTGGCGTGGGCAGCGCCACCAACGATTCAAGCCGCGAAATCGGTGGTGCATTGGGCATCGCAGTGGGTGGATCCTTGCTGAACGAGTACTACCAACGGGCCTTCAAAATGCCTGCAGGCCTCGATGCAGGGATGCTTTCGGACGACCCGACGACCTCTTTCCCTGCCGCCGTTCGCATGGGGTCAGAATTGTTGGCGCAGGGCCAATCGGTCGGGGCTGAGCTCATCGAAGCCGCCAACGAAGCGTTCGTGGCAGGAATGACCACTTCTGCGACCGCATCATCGATCATTTCCTTCTTGGCGGCCGTCATCGTGTTTCGGTTCATGCCGGGGCACGAACCCCCATTCGGCAAAGAAGACGAATGACTCCTCAAAGCACGTCGTTGGGTGAGGTTTGAGGCTTGAAGCGCACGATGCTTCCATCGTTGCTGATCAGGAACTTTTCGAAGTTCCAGCGAACGTCTCCGCTGTGCCCGCCCTCATCGGTGACCGCGCAGAGGGCGGCGTAAATCGGATGACGGCCGGGGCCGTTGACCTCGATCTTGGCCGACAGGGGGAAGGTCACGTTGTACCGCTCTTCGGTGAACGCGCAGATTTCCTCGTGCGTCCCTGGCTCCTGAGCACCGAACTGATTGCACGGCACACCAACGACGGTCAGGTCGTCGTGTGTTGCATGGAGGTGTTGAAGATCGGCGTATTGCGGCGTAAGGCCGCACGCGCTGGCCACGTTGACCAGCAAAACACGTCCATCGCCAGCGAGGGCACGAAGGGTGGTCGTTGAGCCGTCAATCATGTCGAAGTCGAGGTCCAGGAGGTTGCTCATGTATGTTCGAAACGGCCCCCTCATTTCAACCACTGTCCTGTCCGCACGAAGCCTCAAATGGCCCCTCCTCGTGGTTGGGCCATGCAAGTCCGCATGGAAACCAGCGCCGGTGACATCCTTCTGACCCTCTACCACGGAAACGCGCCCGAAACGGTCGCGAATTTCACCAAGCTCGTTGGAGACGGATACTACGACGGTCTTCACTTCCACCGCGTCATTTCTGACTTCATGTTGCAGGGAGGTTGCCCTCACTCCAAGGACCCCATGTCTCGCCGCGCAGGCACCGGTGGCCCGGGTTGGCAGATTCCCTGCGAACCTTCCGCCCTCGCCCTGAAGCACGACCGGCCTGGCATCCTATCCATGGCCAACGCTGGGCGGGACACCGGCGGGTCACAATTCTTCATCACCACCGTTGCGACGCCGTGGCTCAACGGCAACCACGCCGTGTTTGGTGAGGTCAGCGAAGGCATGGACGTCGTCAAGGCCATCGAAGCCTGCCAGAAGATGCCGGGCGACCGACCCAGCACCCCGCAGCAAATCATCCGCTGCACGCTCATCGAGTGAGGCGGTCGCATGGCCCTCCTGGCGCTGCACGGCGGCGCGGGTGGCGACGGGCCCTGGCGCGGCATGACCCCCATGGATCCACAGCGCGTGGCGTGCATGCAGGCCATCTTGGACGACCTTGGACCTCGTCTTGAGGCAGGTGACATCGATGCGCTTACGGCGGTTCGACTGGCCGTCGAAGCCCTCGAAGACGAGCCGGGATTCAACGCTGGCATCGGCTCCGTGTTGGACGCGAACGGGCGAGTCTCAATGGACGCATCCATCATGCGTGGCGACGATGGAGCGGCCGGTTCCGTGATCGGAGTCACCAACCTCCGTCACCCCATTCGTGCGGCTTACGGGCTTCTTGAACAAGGATGGCCGGCGATGATGGCCGGACCGGGTGCGGAAGACTGGGCCGCAACTCAAGGTCACGAAATGGTGGCCCCTGAAGCTCTGGTGACCGATCTCCGCACCGCACAGTGGCGAAAATGGCAGGAGGCTCGCCTCCGACCTGGCGCCACAGACGAAGACGATGCGGCCCTCGACCATGACCTCGGCGAGGAAGTGGACGGACCTGGCACCGTCGGGGCCGTGGCGCTGGATGCCAACGGAGGGTTGGCCGCGGCCACTTCCACCGGTGGCATGACGGGTAAACCGCCGGGGCGTGTGGGCGACACACCGGTGATCGGTGCCGGCACCTGGGCGGATCCACGCGTTGCAGTCTCCTGCACCGGCGTGGGCGAGGCCTACCTCCGCGCCTGTGCAGCCCACGAAGTCGGTGTTGGGATGCGAACGGAGGGCGCCGACCTTGCAGAGGTGTGCAACCACGTGCTCGATGTGGTTGAGCCGCTTGGCGGACGCGGCGGGCTGATCGCAATCAGTGCCGACGGTCAAGTGGTCTTGCCCTTCCGTGTCACGCTGATGTACCGTGGCCTGTGGCGCAACGGCACCGTCAGCACAGGCATTGGTCCTGATGCTTTCGAAGGTCGAGCATGACAGTACCCATGCGCTTCATATCCGGGTGGGCAGACCCAACGTTGTGAAGCGGAGCAAGGCACCGTTGCTCGAGGCCGTGTTTGAACGGACGGCCACGATGATGTCCGAGGCAATGGAGCGAGGTACGACGGCTTGGCCGCTGCCGGCTCCGCCCCTCATCGATCCAGATTTTCCCCCCATGATGCCGAACGCTCCTGCGGACGTGACGACCTCAGCCTTGTCCCTCCTGCAAGCGGACCGAGGGACGTTTGAGCGGCATCTGGACGAGGTTGTCGACCTGGTCGTCCCACACCGCATGAGCCTCTCCGACGACCCATACGAAGTCCACGGCCGCTGGTTGGCCAAGCGAACCGACAACATCGCCGGCCGGATCGTCTACCGGCTGACCACCGCGTGGTTGGCCCAAGCCTTGGACCGTGAAGCACCCAACACGGACCGCTGGTGGCTTGCCGTGTCGCTCCTCAACGGGCTTGCTCAAGCCGCACACGGCCAAGCCGTGCACGAAGGCTACCATCTTCTGGAGTCGATTGCCTTGGCCCAACGCCCTGGGATTTGGCACACTCAGCCCGACGTCGGCCCACAACACATGGGCTGGAATCCGCACGCCGTGGTGCCTCGCACCACGGAAGTGGAGGCGCATACTGCAGGAACCGAGGCGGCGGCTTGGGTCCTCACGCGTTTGGAGCAAGGCGACCTTGACCGACGGCTCCTGCTGATCCGTTGGGTTCAGCTCTTGTTGGAACGCCCTGGTTTGGTCGAGCCGCTCGGCCTGATCGACATCTTGCTGCGCCGTGCGGCTGACCCCGAGGCAGAAGTGGCCGCAAACGTGTGCACCTGCCTCGCACGATTGGTGGAGCGCGATGCTGAGCGTGGCCTCGAGGTCGTCCACCGCCTGCACGAACGTGGCGACCTGCCGGTCCGGCGAGGCCTTGCGGACGTCCTCCCCCGCCTCTTCCGTCGTGTCACAACCCACGCCGTCCCGCTGCTCAACGACATGATGCGGGACGAGGACGAGAGCGTCTTGGCCGCAGCGAGCGCCACCATGCATGACCTTCGTTTCCTCGATCAAGACGTGTGGGTGGCGACCATGATGGACGCCCTTGACCATCCTGCCCCTGTCGTCCGACGCAACGTCGTGATCGGCCTTCGGGACTACATCAGTGCGCGTCCAGAAGACGAGGTTGGTCTCTTGCCCAAGGCATGGTCCGACGGCGATGAAGTCGTGAGAACACGGCTGCGTGAACTGCTGTTGCGGATGGACGAAGTGGACCCAGAGCACCTTGCCCGCGTGTGGGAACGCGTCAGTGAAGGACGTGAACTCTTGCTCCAAGCCATCGAAGCACGTCGTCCCGGACGAGCGGACGAATGGCGCGCATGGCTCGACGACGATGGCCCACTCCCCGAGGCGCTGGTGGCAGAGCCTGTGGCCCCAACGCCACCAAGCAAAGATGCGGCCGACCTTCCGGGCCTCGACGAAGCACTCGACGTGCTCGATGACGACCTTGGTTTCCTCGATTGAGCCTCATTCCTCTTCGCTCAGCGGACCGATCACGGCGCCGACGTAAAGGCCGTTCAGCACGGCAAGCAACCCGATGAGGGAGAGCACCAAGCCCGCAGGATCTGGCATCCAAGCGTCCACCTCTTGGCGTCCTGCAAGGTAGGACAGAAGGAGAAAGAACACACCCGCTCCGACGACCTTTGGCCACGAACCAGCGGGGTCCTTCCAGAGGTCAGAGGTTGGAAGCAGACCCGAGGTGGAAAACGTCCGCCGAAACCACGCCACGTAGAGACAACCGAAGCCAGCAAGGCCAAGGAATCCGGTCCCCATCGCCCCGTTGCCCCACGGTCCAGCGGGGACGAGGTCGAGAAATGTCTGGGCCACAAGCAGGGCCCCTGCGATGCCCCAGGCCTCCCAACGAAGTTCGCTCACGGTGTGTGTTCTGGCCGATGCTTGAAAGGCTGTCCGACGACATCGGCCCTCATGCCTCCGGTCGAGGACGCGCTCATCGTCGCGGGCGGGCTTGGCACACGCATGTTTCCCGTCAGCGCGATGTTGGCCAAGGAAGCGCTTCCGCTGGTGGACGTCCCGCTGTTGACGCACCTGATCGAAGAGGCCGTCCATGCTGGCGCAACACGTGTGCACCTGATCTCCCGTCCTGGCAAGGACCTCAGTGCGTGGATTGAGGGCCGAAGTGAGATGGCCGCGCTGCGCCCAGAAGTTCACCCGCAGCACCTCAATCCGGGCCACGGGGTGGAACTCTTTGTGCATGAACAGCAGGAGCAACATGGGTTGGGCGACGCCATCGCGTGTGCGTTGCATGCCGTCCAAGGACCGTTTCTGGTGCTTCTCGGGGACAACCTGCTGATGACCTCCCACCATGCAACCGACGTGGTGGCCCCTTCCGTTGCCTCGCGGCAACTTGTGGAAGCCTACGAGCGAACCGGCCGACCTGTGGCTGGTTTGATGCGCGTCAATCCAGAGGAAGCCACATCCTTCGGGATGGTGCGTATGGACGACGGCCAAATCCTCGAGGTGGTGGAAAAGCCTGCGTTCGGTGAAGCCCCGTCCGACCTTGCGCTCTGCGGCCGTTACCTCTGGACGGAGGACGCACACGCCTTGCTCCAACGCTACGACGTCGCGGCGCATGGTGAGATGCAAAGCATCCGCGTTCAGGAACACTGGATGGCCCATGGCGGCATGATTGGCGTGGTGCATGACGGTGCCATGTGGTACGATGCAGGACGTCCGTTGCCGTGGCTCAAGGCACAAATCGATCACGCGCTGCGCAGGGACGACCTTGGGGCAAACCTCGAGGCGTGGCTCAGGACCAGGCTCGGATAAGGGCGCATGCGCCTACCGTCGTCCAGGACGCCAGAAGGACATCGGGTCTGGGGCTTCACCAAGGGCGTGCCGTCCCGCAAGATGGTCGGCTCGCTCGTTCCACCGGTGCCCTCGATGCGCTCGCACGTGGTCCCATTCGACGTCGCGTTGCGCCTTCACTTCACGCCACAATTCCTGAACACGTCGCACAAGCGCCCGATTCGCTTTGGGCTTCCATGAACCGTCGGCTAAATTTCCAGCGTAGATGGAATCGGCTCGGATCAAGGTGGTCTCCATCGTGTCCTGGATCAACAACCATCGAAGGGCGTGCGCAAACGCCGACAACTCCGCTGTGTTGTTCGAGCCAACTTCGGCTCCGAGAAAGCCTGACGCCCCGGCTTCGGTGACGACCGCACCAGCTTCCTCGTACACCACTTCGCCCGAACCTCGCCCGTGCGGCAGGTCTCCTTCGACCACCACAAAGGCCCAAGATGCCGGGGTTGAAGCGTCGACGTCGCGATTGCCGGGGCAGGACCCATCGACGTAAATCGTCCAGTCTGGTGTGGCGTCCTTTGACGCCACTCGCTCACTCACCGATCATGGCGGCGTAGGCGGCCGCATCCATCAGACCGTCCAAGGCGGCCATGTCGTTGATGCGCATGCGCACGATCCAGCCGTCCCCGTAGGGGTCGCTGTTCATGAGTTCAGGTGCGTCCTCAAGGGCGTCGTTGACGGCGACGATTTCGCCCGCCAGAGGCGCGAAGATTGGGGAAGCCGACTTGACGGATTCCACCACTGCAAATTCGCCCATGTCGTCCATGGTGTCCCCTTCGGAGGGGAGTTCGATGTAGACGATGTCGGTTAGCGCATCCTGTGCGTGATCGGTGATGCCGATGGCGACAACGTCGCCCTCAACGCGCAGCCACTCGTGTTCAGCCGTGTATCGCAAGCCCTCTGGAATCTCGCTCATGGAACGACGTCAGCCTCGGTGGTTCAAGAACGCACCGTCGCCATCAGGCTTCTTCGTCGAGAGCGCTGCGCAAGGCGTCGGCCTCGAGGCGAGCCCAGGCACGGCTGCTGCGTTCCTCTTGTTCGAGGTCAGCCATTTCCTGCTTCAATCGCCCTGACATGGCTTCGTCACCTTCGTTCGGAAAGAGGGCCGCCAACTGGGGCGAGCCTTGGCCGAGCGCGATGCCGGCAGCAACCAGCACCGCACCAAGCAGGAACACCAGGGTCCCGGAACCGGACGCTTCCAGCGTCGTACGGCCCGACTGCAGGCCAAAGGCCCACGCGAGCAGCACCGTCAAACCACCACCGACGAGCAGGCGTTGGGCCATCAACGCCGGAGGGAGCATGATGCGTCGAAAGGACATGCCGTCTTGAACGTGGTGCGTTCAGTAGGTCTCACGCATCAACTTG
>QQSJ01000043.1 GCA_003602635.1 Candidatus Poseidoniales archaeon | reverse complement strand
AAGTGGTCGAGCATCGCGGCATCCGCCGAGGCTGCATCCACAGGCAAGGACGCGAGGAAGGCGCTTCGCGCGGCCACCGTTGCGTGGGCAGCGTCGAGGTCATCGCAGTGCAGGACGCCTTGCTCGATGCTCACGCCGAGGGCCTTGAGCAAGCCGATGCCGGGGCCGGATTCGTGGCGCTCGAAGGCTTGGTTGAGGCTGGCCATGTCCGGGCGTTCCGCCTCGACCATCCATGCCAGGAGGCGGGCCTCAAGCAGGCCATCTTCGAGGGCGGCTTGACCGTGTTCGCCGATTTGAACGGTCTCCGTGGTGGCCTCGTGCTGCTCTGCGAGGCCGTGATCCACCAAGCCGACGGCCGCTCCGCTTGCCACCGCTTGGTCCGACCATGCACAGGCCTCGAGGATGGACGCCACGTCCCACGCAGCGTCGGCTGACGCACGCATCGCGACGGCAAGCCGACGCTCAGGATTCGTCAGGGCTGGGGTGGCCACGCCCTTGGGAGCCGCGATGCCGCCTTCAACCCATCCGAGGCAAGGCTCACTCTTCCTCGTCTTCCCAGAGCAGCAAGCCGCAGCCGGGGCACGTGAAGGTGGCCGGGCGAGGGCCGTCCATTTCTGCCAGGTGGGCACAGGATCCGCACAGGACCGTGGTGTGAATCGGCTCGTCGATGGTCGTGTCCACGCGGTACATCGTGCGACCCGCGTTGGCCATGGGAGCCGCGGAAGGGCGCCACGAAGCCACCTCTTCGGGATCAAAGCGGTCAGGTTCCTGCATGAACATCCCCGCCACGAAGGCGATGATGCCCCAGATGCCGATGGTGCCGCCGAAGGTCCAGAGGCCTCCCGCGCTCAAGGCGCCGCCGAAGATGACGAAGGCACACCCGAGCCCAATGACCCGACGACGAAGGCTCGTCATCCGACCACCTCAAGGGCCTCGGCCATGACGTCGGCGACCCGCTCCATGCATGACTCAGGCATGGCGCACAGGCCGATACGCACGCCACCGTCGAGGGCCACCAGGTAGACGTGGCGGGAGGCACAGAAGTCCACGATGTCGCTGGCGCGTTCGTGTTCCAACCATGCGAAGAAGCCGTCGTGGGTCGGATTGAGCGGAACGTTTCGTGCCTCCGTAGCTGCCACGAGGGCCGTTCTCCGCCGAGCGAGCACCTCGGTCAGATCGTCCAAACGTTGGCCCCACGCTGCGGCTTGTTCAGCGTCCTGATGGACGCCGATGGCCGCGGTTTGCGGTGCTCGAGGTGGGCCGGACCACGTCCCGCGACCGGTCACGGCGAAGGCTTCGTAGACGCGGTCGAGCGCCTCGCCTTCGGGGTGAAGGGCCACCAACCCTCCGCAACGTGCACCGTACGCGGTATGGGACTTGGAAAGGGACACCGCCCACAGGAGCATCAAGTTCTCCGGCCACATCATGCCTGCGTCCATGGATCCGGCCAGCGTCGTGGCCCATCCGTGCGGCTCTTCGGCGTACAGGGTGTAGGCCGCGTCGATCATCAGGCTGTGGCCGACGTTGGGGTGCTCCAACGCCGAATGGACCACTGCTTCGAGCAAGTCGGCACGTGACTCGGCGCACAGCGAAAGTCCGGTCGGGTTGTGAGCGGGATCGTTGAGCCAGACCAAGACCTGCGTTTGCTCCGCCACCGTGGCGTTCAGAGCGGCGCTGAACCCAGCCACGTCCGCGTCATTGCCGTTTGGGCCAAGCAGCGGCCACGTGCGACGTTGGAGGCCGGCTTCTCCGAGGAATCCGAGGTAAGGTCCCCAGTGGCGGTCCCGCATCAGCACGACGCTGCCGGGCTGGACAAGGTTGGCGGCGGTCAAGCGCAGGGCGCCACCGCCTCCGGGCGTGGCCATGGCGCGTGCCTCCACGTGACGGAGCAACGTCGGGCGTTCTGGGCCGAGGGCCAGTTCGACGAGCAGGTCGTTGAAGTCGGGCAAGCCCGAGAGCGGTGAATAGGCGGCCACATCGAGGGCGTTTGAGGCCTTGATGGCGTCCACGTAGGTGGCGTTGATCGCCAAAGACCCGTCGTCTTCGAGCAGGGCGCCGATGGTGCCGTTGACAACGTCAGCTCCAGCCGCGGCTGCGGCTTGGCACTTCGACAACATGGCGAAGATAGGGTCACGGCCCCGTTTGGTGGACGCGGACGGGCTGAGCAGGCCGTTCGCGTCGTCCATGGCCTGAGGTTGGACTCCACCACTTGACGGCTTCCCTCGGGACGAGGTTGAAGTGAGGCCGGCCACGAGGCCGGGATGCGCCAGCGTAGCATAGGTGGTAGTGCGCCGGATTTGTAATCCGGCGGTCGGGGGTTCGAATCCCTCCGCTGGCTCCACACGGCAACAAGCCTATGTGGCGCCAAGCCTACCAAACACCATGCATCCCGGCGGTGTTCCGCAACTGATGATTTCCAACACCGAGACCATCCCTGGTCGAACCATCACCGCGACCTTGGGTCTGGTCACCGGCTCAACGGTGCGTGCGAAGCACGTGGGCCGGGACATCATGGCCGGTCTGAAGAACATCGTCGGTGGGGAACTCAAGGGCTACACAGAGTTGCTTGGTGAAGCTCGCAATGAAGCCATGCTGCGGATGATGCAGGCAGCGTCCGGCCTCGGCGCGAACGCCATCGTCAACGTTCGATTCGCCACCTCGGCCGTCGCCGGTGGCGCGGCCGAACTCTTTGCCTACGGCACCGCAGTCCAAGTCCAGTGAGGTCATCGCATGGTGGACGAAGCCGTTGCGGCCGTGTTGTGGACCTTTCTTCCACCGCTGATTTTTGGTGGAGGTCCGCTCTTTTTCTCATGGATCGTTGGAAACAGCTACCAAAATCGGAAGATGACCGACACCGCAGCGCGTGAGAAGGCGAGCATCATGGCCTTTGGTGGCCGTGATCCGTTGACCTCCACGGTGAACCTCTACCCGAGCGCCAACATCACCCATGGGCGTTTGTTGACCGCCAACGTGAGCATTGGTCCGTCGTGGTGGCAATTTCTTCTTGCAAGCCTGAAGAAAATCATCGGCGGACGCATTCACGTCTTCGACCGGGTGCTGGAGTTCGGGCGCCGTGAAGCGCTTCAGCGTCTCCGAGAAATCGCTCAAGCCGAAGGGGTTGACCACGTCATCAACGTGCGATTGGACACTTCGATGATCGTCGTCAACAAGGGCGGCGACTCCAAATCCGGAGCGATGGAAATCTTCGCTTACGGCACGGGCGTGCACGTCGCCAAGCCTGCTCCTGAAGCCTGACGTCGCTCTTGGGAGCACGTTCATATGCGCTCGCCTGTGCCTCGGGCTTGCCCTTGTAGTGTAGTGGATATCACCCTCGCCTCCGGAGCGAGGAACCCGAGTTCGAATCTCGGCAGGGGCGCTCATTTTGATCCCAGCCGTTCACGCACTCCTGCCAGACTTCGCGCTTCCTTTGTCGGGTTCTGTAACGAGGCGTATAGCGCTCAGAAACGGCAGGAGCGCCTGTTCTGATTTCGACCATTCACATGCTCTGCGGCGCAGTGTCATGGAAGCATGAAAGACCCTGACGTTGACCATACAGCATGGATCTGCTGGCTCTGCTTGGCGAAGGCATCATGCAAGGCCTCCTACTGGGATTTGTGCTTGGACTGCTTCTCAAACTCGCCAGCAAGGCGGTGAAGACCTTCCTCCTCGTGTTCTTCCTGGCCGTGAAGTGGCTTGAAGCGCGCCACATCGTCATTGTTGACTGGCATCGGTTGACCAACGGTTTGCTTGGCTCAGAGGAACTGGTGTTGGACCAAGCCACGGAATTGGTCGAGAGCCTGATAGAGATGGGCGCCTTTGGTGCGGCGCTGGGGGGCGGCTTCTATCTGGCTCATCGTCTCACAAAGTAAGTCCAGCGTTCGGTTTCGGTCATTGTGTCGAGGGCTGCATGCACGCCTCTCGCTTCTGTCCGAACCCCCCTGCTTCATACGTGGTGAGCCGCGGGCCGCATTTGTAGGACGTGCGCTCGGGTCCACCCGAAGGTTCCTCCCGCACGTGGTGAGCCCATGACGACCTTCGCGGACCTTGGCCTGTGTGACGAATTGCTCGACGCCGTCGCGGAAGAGGGTTACACGGAACCAACGCCGGTCCAGGCCCAGACCATTCCTGCGGCGTTGGACGGCCGTGATGTGCTCGGCGTGGCCCAAACAGGGACCGGGAAAACGGCGGCCTTCACCTTGCCCATCCTCCATCACCTCTCGGCAGAGCGCATCAAGGGATGGCGCCCGATTCGGGCCCTCATCCTCTCGCCAACGCGAGAATTGGCCGCACAAATCGGAGACCGGATCAAGGTCTACGGTGGAGCCCTCGGTTTGCGCTACAAGGTCATCTTCGGCGGCGTTGGACAACGCCCACAGGTCGATGCCCTTCGACGCGGCGTCGATATTCTCGTCGCTACGCCTGGCCGTTTGCTTGACTTGGAAGAGCAAGGGCACATCGACTTCCGCGACGTCGAGCACTTCGTCCTTGACGAGGCCGACCGCATGCTCGACATGGGCTTCGTGCACGACATCAAGCGGGTGATTCGCATGATGCCGCACAAGCGACAGAACCTCTTGTTCAGCGCGACCATGCCCGCGGCGGTCAACGACATCGTGGCCGACATGCTGCACAACCCGTTGACCGTGGACGTCAGCCCAGAGGAAGTGACCACCGATCGCATCCAGCAAGAGGTCTTCTTCATCAAAAAAGCCGACAAGCGTCGCATGCTCATTCAACTCGTGCACGAAGAAGACATTCGCCGTGCCATTGTCTTCACACGCACCAAGCACGGGGCCAACCGTCTTGCGGGGCAGCTCGAGAAGGCGGACATCGACGCCGAGGCCATCCACGGCAACAAGTCACAAACCGCCCGAACCAAGGCCCTCCGCGATTTCAAGCAAGGTCGAGTGGACGTGCTCGTGGCGACCGACATCGCCAGCCGCGGCATCGACGTCGACGACATCACCCACGTGTTCAACTTCGATTTGCCGAACGAACCTGAGGTGTACATCCACCGCATTGGACGTACGGCGCGGGCCGGACGAGAGGGCGTGGCCTACTCCTTCTGTGACGACACAGAATCGGGCTACTTGGTCGGCATCCAGAACCTGCTTGGAGAGGACATTCCAGTCAACGAAGACCACGAATTCCACTTTCCCAACGCCGTTCCTCAACCCGGTCAAAAGCCAGGGCGTGTCAAGTCCTTCAACTCGAAAAAGGGCGGTGGCCGGCGCGGTGGCGGCGGACATCGCAAGAACGGGTTCAGCGATCGCGGAGGCGACCGACGAGGCGGTGGCGGTGGCTACCGTGGCGGTGGTGGCGGACCACGCGGCGGCGGTGGTTACCGTGGCGGTGGTGGCGGACAGCGCGGCGGCGGTGGCGGTGGTTACCGTGG
>QQSJ01000042.1 GCA_003602635.1 Candidatus Poseidoniales archaeon | reverse complement strand
TGTGCGCCTTTGTGGGGGTCATGGCCACCACCTTGGCCTTCCCTCCAAGCCTGCCCGACATGAACGAAACCGAGCAAGCCTGAAACGGAATGGGGCCAAGGTGGCCTCATGGTCAGCACGGAAGACCTCGTACGGCTCGCCTCAATGGCAGGGTATGACCGCATGTTGGCCATGGACGCTGTAGCACGAGCCAACGGCGTCACGCCTGCCGACGTGCAACGCGCCCTCGACGCTCACCTTGGCGGTGGCCAGCCGAGCGCTGAGGCGTCCACCATGCCGCCTTTCGCCACCGTCCCTGACGTTCCTGCTCCACCTTCGGCGGCAGAGAACCTTGAGCTCTCAGAATACCGGTACGGATACGACCCCACCATGGACGCCAAAACCCGCCGATCGCAGGTCAGCCAAGCCATCCGTTGCCCGACGTGTGGAGCGGCCCTCGGCATTCCTGACGTGCGCCCGATCAAGGTGACCTGTCCTGCGTGCGCAGCGACCCACACGTTCACCGATTGAGCGCGGCATTGATGGCCAAGCAGCAGGTCGATGCAACATGGACGGACGCAGCCCTCGTCTTTGGCCCTACAGTCCGGCTTCATCCCCCGTGGCCCTGCCTGAAACCGACGTGCTGCACACGCCTGAAGCGACCTGGACGCTCACTCCGCCAGCCTCGAGCGACGGCGGCACGTTGGACCTTGAGGGCCTGAGGCGCTGGGCGGCGACCTACACGGATGCGCAGGGGGTGGCGTTGCCGGACCTGTTGGCGTCCAAGCAGGCAGCCGCGCTCGAAGAGCGATGGCCGCTTCTCTTGCTTGGTGAATTGGCCAACCCCTACCGCTTGGCCGCCCTCCGTTGCGAAGTGGCACCCATCCTTCGCGTGCGCCTCTCGGATCTTTGCCGAACATGGGCCGATGGACAAGACGCGCGTCACATTCAACCTGGGCTCCATCACGTGACTTTGGCACGTTCGCCAGGCTGGTGGGAAGTGGCCCACATCGGCCTGTTCACGCGTCCGGAAATGAAGCGCCTCACCATGTGGCTCGGCGAAGACCGTCCTGGCGTCTGGAAACCCGTTCGGCCGGCAGAAGGAGCGCTTCATGTGGAAACTGAACCGCTGGACCACCCCGGCCGCGAGGACATTCAGTGGGACGGTGAAGAGGAACGTGTCGAACGCCCTGCTCCACCCGCTTCGGGGCCTGCGATTGACCTCTCGACGGTGATGGTCCCTGTGCACGTTCGCCGTGGCTGCTACGATCACCGTGGCCGGCTCGCTCGGTGCGTGCATTACCCCCAACGTACGTTCCACGAGAACGTGTTTCGCCGAGGTTCGGCAAGGCCTTGGGACGACGTGTTGAACGTCCACCGTTGAATCGATGGGACATCCCACGCTAGATTGAAGGCCTCAGCCGTCGATATAACTCCATGAACGGCAAAGGATCACAGAAGGCAGCTCGTTTGGAACGCCTGAAGGACGAGATTTTGGCCTACGTGGAAACCAACCCCAACTGCACGGCGGCGGACATCGTCGATTATCTGGCCAACGTTCGCCGAATGCGGAACCACGGACTGACGGCCCGCAAGGTGGGCTACTTCATCCCCAGGTACCTGAAGGAGGCCGTGGCCTTCACGATGGACGCCACCACAGGAAAGCGCCTCTACCGCGTTGCGGCCTGAGCACGGCACCTTGATGCAGCGATGCGCCTTCACGGGTGCATGGGCCCCCGCCTTCCGACGGCCGAGGACGTGTTTCCGAGCCTGGAGCACGGCGAAGGCCCTCGCTTCCCAGACGGAGCGGTGTGGTCCTTGCTCGACCCGGATTCTTTGGACGGGTTGCGCGCGCAGCTCACGGCGGCCATCGCTCAAGCAGAAGGGCTGGTGGACGCCCACGGAGACCACTACACGGTGGACGAGCGAAACGGCCGCGTGGCCGTCCATCGCACCGCCGTCATCGAACACGCCGCCCACCTCATCGGTCCTTGCCTGATCGAAGCGGGTGCGGCCGTTCGGCATGCGGCCTACGTTCGTCCATGGACATGGGCCTGCAAGGACAGCGTCATCGGCCATTGCACCGAGGTGAAGCACAGCGTGCTGTTGCCCGGGGCCAAAGCGCCCCACTTCAACTACGTCGGCGACAGCATTCTGGGCGCGGGCGTCAACCTTGGCGCCGGGGTGAAATTGTCGAACCTTCGCCACGACGGTGGCGAGGTCCACGTCTGGATTGACGATGAACGCGTGCCCACAGGCGTCCGGAAATTCGGCGCTGTGCTTGGCGACGGCGCCCAACTCGGCTGCAACGCCGTGACCAATCCTGGCTGTGTTCTTGCCCCGGGTTCAACCGTGGACCCGAACACCACCGTCAGCGGCGTGCACCTTGAGGCACGACGGCATCGTTGAGGGGATCGCGTGAACCTGTTCGGGACCGACGGCATCCGCGGCGAAGTGGACCTTGGCTCGTGCGGGACCCGCGAAGCGATCGATGCCTTGCTCGAGGACCGACGCCTCACGGTTCCACTTGCATGGCTTGCTGGGCAATCCCTCGCCAGAACGCTCGATTGCGAAGGCGCGTCCGTGGTCATCGGATGGGACGACCGACCCGGCAATCCTGCGCTGGTCCAGGCCGTGAAGGACGCCTTCTGCGTCGCAGGTTGGGAGGTCACCCTCGTCGGACCATGCGCGACGCCGTTGGTGCATCACGTGCTTCTCAACCGGAGTTCAACCGCGGGCATCATGATCACCGCCAGCCACAACCCGGTCGAAGACTCTGGGTTGAAGGTCTTCGACGAGGCGGGTCGCAAATCCACCCCTGCGTTGGAACGAAGCATCACGCGCACGATGCTGGACCTCGCTCAGGAGGACCACGACTTGGTTCACCTGTTGGACGGGGCGGTGAAACCGCAGGCCAGCGACGTCGACGTCGACGAGGTGCATGGAGCATGGCTGACCGCCAGAATGGACGACTTCCAAACGATGTTCCCCGACACAGGAGGGACGCTGATTCACGACGCACGTGCCCCGCTTTTGCTTGACCTGAGCCGGGGTTCGGCCATCGGTTGGTTCCCCGCTTGGCTCGAGGCCAAGGGCCTCGACGTGCAGGAAGTCAGCCACGAGGCCACGGCCATGAACCGGCATTGCGGCGCAGGTGAACTGTCGCCTGGACAACGGTGGACATGGGCTCAGGCCTCGCAGGAAGACCATCTGCTCCTCCGACGGGTGCGTCAAGCGCCCGAAGGCACGTTGCTCGCCGCAGCACTCGACGGAGACGGAGACCGGTGCCTCATGCTGGTCGCTGAAGCGGACGGCCCGGCCGTGGTGGACGGCGATGCCATGGCGCTTCGCTTGCTTGAGGCGGCCGCTCAGGACAGGCCTTGGACGGTGGCGGCATCAATCGAATCAGACCTGGCCTTGACCAGCCGAGCATCGGCCATGCCCCATGTGCAGCAGGTGCTGGAAACCGCCGTGGGCGACCGATGGCTTTCCGTGGCGCTGGCCGAAGGCAGCACGGCCGCGTTGCCTGCCGTCATGGGCGTGGAGGATTCCGGCCACCTCGTGCTCCCTTCTCGCCACGAAGGCGGCTGGTCGCTGGTTGGAGACGGAGCCGCCAGCCTCGTCGCGGTGCTTCTCGCCGGCCTTGGCCGTCAGGGCGGCGTTCAAGCCACTGGGGGCTGGAAACGGCGCACCTCCATCGCGCCCTCGGACCGCTCGCGTTGGACGGGTTCAGGTCCATTGGCCGACGCGGTGCGTTCGGCCGTGAGAACAACCTTGCCGGACGCAAAAGACGTGTCCTCAGGTGGACTTGAGGCTGAACCGAACCTGTTGTTGGTGCAAGGCACCTTGGACGGGGCGAGGTTCAGCTTCGGTGTTCGCAACAGCGGCACACAAGCCAAAACCAGCCTCAGTGCACGAACGGACGACCCACGCCTCGAAGAGCGAATGATGGCGCTGCTTCAGGCCGTCGACGATGCGCTTCGCCCGGCGCTTGCGCCGTCTTGATCAATCGATGGCGATCTCATCGGCGTCGCGTTGCGTCAACCACGTGACGATTGAAAGCAAGGCCACGGTGATGACGAGCATCACGAGAACCGTGTTGGTTGGTGCACCCGCGATCAAGGCCATGCCAAAGCCAATCCACGCACCCAAGAGGTCGGCCAAACCGATCACGCGCCACGACCTGCGTAGGACCAGGATCCCGATGACCCATGAGCCGCCGCTCAACACCAACAAAGCGACCACGGCGCCCGTCAAACCAAATCCGCTCCACGCGGCAGGAATGAGCAAGACGTGGCTTCCTTGCAAGGCAGCGGCCAACCACAACGGTTGCTCGCTGACCACCGTCCACCCGGCCACGATCAGCGACACGCCTCCCATGAGAAGGGCGGCTGGAATCAGGCCAGGCAAGGCCAGCCCCAAGGCAGGACCGAGCCAGAACACCAACGAGGCCCACGCCACGGGAAGGGCGATGCCAGCCAACAACGGTACGGCGGGTTGCCGCCACATGATGCCGCGTCGCACGCCGAGCAGCAAAGCCAGCAAGCCTGCTGGTCCGAAGGACAAGGCCACGGGAAGCAACGCCGTCATTGCACGGCCTCCTGCACCACGCTGGTCTGGAAGGTCACGCCGACGACGAACGCCTTCGACCCACTCGTGAAGCAGCACGAGGGAAATCAAGACCGCTTCGAGCACCATCAAAGGCAGGACCCACGCCACGGTTTCTCCTCCAAACGGATCGATTTGCAACGGAACAGGGACTTCGCCGCCGACAAAGAGCGTCACCACACGTCCTGCGACGAGGGTCCAGAGCAAGGCGTCAGCAAAGGCGGGAAGCCGAAGTCCCAGTTGGTCTCGCCCCAACACGTGCATCGAAGCGACCAGCAAGGCGCCGATCACGAAGGCCAGCACGTGCACCTGATCGCCCAACAGCACGACAAAGCCCCCGACGCGCCCGGTGATTTCGACCAACAGCAACCCAGCCAGCCCGACCGCCACGGGTGCATCGATGCCCAACACTTGCGGCAAGGGCATCTCCAAACGATCCGCAGACCAGCGGGCAAGTCCGATGAAGGCGGTGATCAACAGCGCCGTCATCGCCAAAGTCAACGCGTGGTTTACGCCGAGCCAAGCCGCGATGGCACCGCTCAAGGAAGTGGCTCCAATGAAAGCCATGAGCACCGTTGGACGGTGTTCCAACCCGTCAAGGGACTCGTCGGACGCGCGCACTTTGGGACGGCGGGCGGTCGAACGCTCAGCGGTGCGCCGCAAGGCAGCCGCGTTGGCGACGTCCAAGGAGGCGCCTTGGGCGGTGTTGTCCAACCGATGCATGGTCGAGCCGTCCGAATGCCCAAGCCGGTCCACGAAAGCAGCCCTTCGCGCTTCGACTTCCGCGTGTTCCTCACGCCGTCGTTCGATGCGGGCGGTCGTTTGCAGCGCGCTGCGCATCTCGCCCTGAATGCTCAACCAACCGCCGGTGAGGACGAACATCAATCCGAGCGCTCCTTGGAGCCAGACCAGTTCGGCCTCAAAGCTGACCAGCAGCATCGCGACCAGCAGGCCGAGCGCGGACAGCACGTTGGTGATCAACCGTCCACTGAGCACCTCTCGGCGCACGAAGAGGGCGAGGGCGAGGGCGGTGACCGCACCCAAGGCGCCGGCGTCGCTGGACAGGTCAAGGCCGTCAAGCGTCCCTGACTGCGGCTGGAGCCAGCGCACGAGGGCCATGAGCATCAGGAAGCCGAGCAGCAACGCGTGCAATCCGCCTTCGTCGACGTCCATTCCTGCCAATTCGTCCAGGTTCTCGACGCGTTCACGGCGGCGGGCTCCGTCCACCATCAAGACGACGATGGAAAGCAGCAAGGCTGCAGCAAACACGGACGCATGCCCGAGGTTCCAGACGACCATGAGGGAGACCACGCCGGTCAACGTCAAGGTACGACGCGGATGGTGCCGACGGCCACCGAAGGCTGCGACCGAGGCCTCGACCACCACGGGGACCACCATCAGCAGCAGTCCGATGGCGAGGGGGAGGCCTTCGCCCAGCAGGGCGACCAACACGGTGAGCAGGGCCAGGGCCGAACCAGCGGTCCAGAGGTCCAAACTTCCTGCATCACGCATGCGGGCGCTCAATTCGGTGCCTCCTGTGAAGTTCCGTCCCAAGTTGACGCCGGTGTCGCCCAACCGGAGGTTGACGACGTACGTGATGAGCAGCGAGCCGGCGAGGAAGGCTCCCAACATCTGGCTGGTGAGTTCGATGGACACGATGTCGCTGGAGAGCAAGCGGTCATCGAAGTCCCCGACAAACAACATGGCCCATGCCCACGGGCTCAACACGGCGGTTCCAGCCAGCGATGGAGCATCACGTCGAAGCGCCAGCCACGCAAGACCGGCCCAGACAATGAGCACACCACCCACCAACAAGGCCTGCCCGGTGTCCTCTGCCCCTGCAGGCACGAGCAGGGTCAACAGGACGACGAGCGCAACCGAACCGACCCAAAGGACGTGATCAGAAACGTTGGCTTCGTTCTGAAGGATGACCACTGACGTGCAGGCGACCATCAAGGCGGCATGCAGGGCATAGACGGACCAGCCGCCAACGTTCACCTCGAGGGCCACCAATGGAATCAGGGCCAGCGTGAGCACCGAAGGCAGCCACAGCACCCATGCCTGCAGCGAGGGCCAAGCCACGCCGCGCACCGCGAGGTACGACCCTGAAAACGCGGTCAGCAGCAAGGCGACCTGCGCCAACGCATACCCGACGTCTTCACGGTTCGCGGCCACCGACAAAGTCGCGCCAATCATCCCGAGACCGACGGAGACCGCCCACAAACCAGGGCGGCCCACGCCGAGGGCCTCGAGGGCCGAAGAAAACCAGTTCTCGTGCTGCGCAAAACGTGTCGCCATGACGGCGTTCATCCCGGTGATGGCCGCCATCAGCAGGAAGGTGAGAAGGCCGTCTTCGAGGGGCACAAGATGCAGCCCGAGCACCACCCAACCGTCGGAGAGGGCGTGCACCCCCACCCAGAGGTAGGAGGCCGCGATGCCAAGGCTGGCGAGGTTGCCGGTGCCCCTCAACAGGGCCATTCCATGAAGCACCATGGTGCCAAATGCGATCATCAGGACCACGCCAAATTCGCCGTATAGACCACCTGCTGCGCTGCCGACCAAGAGCAGGATCAGGGTGGCTTGAGCGGCAATGGCGTCGTCGTCATGGCGTTGCGCCAACGCCACGTTCAGCCCGACCAAGGCCAGCAAGGTCACGCCGAGCCCGAGTCCAGCGTCAGGGAGGGCGTCGAACCAGCCCCAATGGTGTGCATCGAGGGCGAAGCCGTACAGGATTTTCATCGAGATGATGACCCACGTGACGCCCAACAAGCGCATCGAAGGACGAGGAATCCAACGCTCTCCGAGCCACAGGCCGACCGTCCCGAGGATCAAGAGGCCCGGCGCCGCGATCACCGGAGGCAGCGCGGTTCCCACGTACGCGGCCAAGGCAGAGTAGGCAACGACCATCGCCACGAGCAAGCCTTGGCCGAGCCGCCGTTCGCCTTCCACGGCGAGGCCGGTCACGACGTCGTCCGAAGGACCGTCGTCCGGCGAAGGGGTTCCGAACGGTGAGTAGACGTCCCCGATCGCTGCGTCGACGTCCTTGGGTTCTGGCTGAATCTCCTCCTCAGGAGACGGTTCCTCCTCCACGTTCAACGCGAATCCGGAGAGGTCCAAACCCCCTCCGCGTTGGAAGGCACGCTCACGAAGGAGGTCGTCCTCCTGCGGTTCTTCCATGCCCCGGTCTTGATGTTCGGAACTTCAAGGCTCGGGGCGTGTGCTGTTGCTTGTGCCGAAAGAAGGGCCCGGATGATGCCTTGAAGCGGTGTTGCTGCGCACACCGACCCCTCCCGACCGCAAGTCCCTAAGAGGGTCGGTTGAACCGCGCGTCATGCCCGCCACGCATGGCAGCATCAGCGGCGACCTCAGCCAGCACGGCCTCGCGCCCCAAGGCGACGTTCATTGGAACCTCGATGCAGCGCAGCTCATCGAACTCGCCGTCGAACGTGGCGAAGGCGTGTTTTCCGCCCACCGGGCGCTGGTGACCGAAACGGGCGAGCGCACTGGACGCTCCCCGAACGACAAATTCATCGTCGACGAAGCAACCACCACGGAGGACATCAATTGGGGCGACGTCAACGTCTCAACCGACTTGGCCACCTTCACCGCCCTTCGCGCCAAGGTCGTCGCCTACCTCGAAGCACGCGACGCCTTGTTCGTTCAGGACCTGTACTGCGGCGCAGAATCCAGCGAAGCCCTGCCCATCCGTGTGGTGACCCACAACGCTTGGCACAGCGCCTTTGCCCGCAACATGTTCGTTCGGCCAGACCACGATGCATTGGCCGGCCATGCGCCGCAGTTCACCGTGCTTCACGCACCTCACTTTGAGGCCGACCCAGGGGTTGACGGCGTGAACTCTCACGTCTTTGTCATCGTCAATTATGCCGCCAAAGAAGTCATCATCGGCGGAAGCCGCTACGCTGGTGAGATCAAGAAGTCGATTTTCTCCGTGATGAACCTCATCCTCCCAAAGAAGGGCATCCTTCCCATGCACTGCTCGGCCAACACCAACGGTGAGAACACGGCCATTTTCTTCGGGCTCTCTGGCACCGGAAAGACCACCCTCTCTGCGGATCCCAAGCGCGCCCTTGTCGGCGACGACGAGCACGGGTGGGGCGCCAACGGTGTCTTCAACTTCGAAGGAGGGTGCTACGCCAAGCTCATCGATCTCTCCGAGGAAGACGAGCCGGCCATCTTTGGCACCACCCGTCGCTTCGGCACGGTGCTGGAAAACATCGTCTTGGACGACGCTGGTGTGCCCGACTTCGCTGACACGAGCAAGACGCAGAACACCCGCGGTTCGTACCCGATCGAATTCATTGACAACCGCACCCTTGACTCGAAGGGCGGTCACCCGCAGAACGTCATTTTCCTGACCTGCGACGCCTTCGGCGTCCTCCCTCCCATCTCTCGGCTTACCCCAGAGCAGGCCGCGTACCACTTCATCTCAGGTTACACCGCCAAGGTGGCCGGCACTGAAGTGGGCGTCAAAGAACCGCAAGCCACCTTCTCGGCGTGCTTTGGCGAGCCGTTCATGCCCATGCATCCCGGCGTTTACGCCGACCTCCTTTCGTCCAAGATGGCCGAACACGGCGCCACCGCCTGGCTCATCAACACCGGTTGGTCGGGCGGCGCGTACGGCGTTGGTCAGCGGATGAAGATCCGATACACGCGCGCCATGCTCAACGCGGCGCTTGACGGCGACCTCGACGACGTGGTGTACGTCACCGACGGCCGCTTCGGCTTCGAAGTCCCGACCTCCTGCCCAGGGGTTCCAGAAGACGTGCTTCAGCCCCGCGGGACGTGGACCGACGGAGCGGCCTACGACGCGACGGCGGATCGGCTGGCGCGGATGTTCAACGACAACTTCGCCCGCTACGCAGAAGGCGTCAGCGATGACGTGAACGCAGCCGCGCCTTCGCCTCTTGCTTGAGGACGGAAGGCTTCAAACCTCGTTGCCGGTATTCGCCGGCATGGATGGATTTGTCACGCCCCTTGACCGTCTTTCCGAGATTTGCTGGAGGTTGGGCTACGTTGCTGACCGTGACCTTGCTGCCCATGACATTCAGGAATGGGCGTTCCGAAAAGAAGAGGACAGTCTGATTGTGACCATCGCCAACCACATCTTTGAGGCGTACGCCATCGGTGAATCTGAGGAAATCGTGATTCTGAGAATGGTCCTTCCGATTCATCCAATGGTCCGTAAAACGTTCATGAACATCGACGAAGGCATCGCCGACGTTGTCTCTTTTGACTTCTTTACCAACGCCATTCATGGCTCGGAGCGAACAGGCTTCTTACCGGATCCGATTGGAGCCACCACCATCGACGCTGCAGATGCCCTTGTTGTTCGCCAAAAATTGCTGCTTCCCCACGCCGACCACGTCGTCATGCAACGGGTCATGGACGCCATTCAAGAGTTGCTTTCGCGGTACAAATACCTCGAGCGAGAGCTGTTCAGGGCCTTTGTGGCCGCCTGCACCCACCTCCCTGAGGACGATGAGAACGATGCAGAAGGCGAGGACGACGGTCCGGGTTTCGATGGATTCACCGATTTCAAACCTGGATGGCAACACCGTCTGACTTGACGCTCAGAGCAGAGCGGCGAGGTCCAAGCCATTGGTGAGCATACGGATGAGGAACAACAGCACGCCTCCGAAGAGCACGGCTCGAACAGAAGCGGGCATGTCTTCTCCGTCCTTCACCGTGTACAGGAGCAGCCCTGCAACAAGGGTCAGTTGCCCAACCGTGCCAAAGAACAGCGAAAAAGCACCGTAGACGGCTTGACGGCGGTCGTACTTGTCTTCGGCGAGAACGAGGTCTTCTGCGGCTTGCTGAAGCTCTTCGAAGGTCGCGTCGTCATCTGTTGGGAAGTCCAACGCAGACGGCGGATCAGCAAGGTTCGCAAAGAGCACCAAGATGGCCGTGAAGAGGAGCAAACCGAAACCTGCCATGACGATCATGTGGGTCAACGGCGGCCATTCCCGCGGTTCTTTCGCAACGGGGACAGGAACTTGAACCACGGTGGCACCTTGAGCCGGCATCATGCCCGCTTGCATCATGACCTGCTGGCCTCCCAGGTTGGTCGTCATGGGTTGAACCGCGGCAGCAGGAACGGGTTGAACCGCAGCAGCAGGAGCGGATTGAACGACGGCAGGGGCGGCGGCCTCGGCCGCCGGAACCATGCTTTCGGCCGGTGGAGTCGGCGAGGGCATTGCTGCAGTGACGGGGGGCATCGGCAAACCCGGCGCGACCGCGCCTCCAACTTGCGTCGGAGGGCCTGGCATTGGGGGAGCCACAACCGGGGCAGGGGTCGTGTCGAACTCGTCCCAAGGGTCGTCATCTGGAGGAGGGAGTGGGGCAGGCGGAGGCATCATCTGAACGAAAGTCGTTCAGATGTCCTATCATCCTTGCTCGTTGTTCACTCGCCTTCTGCAGACATCTGTGCGTACTTCGCGTCTTCCTCAGCAGCAATGCGCGCCCCTTCTTCGACGTCGACGAACCACGTCAGTATGACACCGAACACGATGAGGAGCATGATCGACAGAATGGCCGTCCGAGCATCGGCAATGCCGCTGACACCGAAGTACAACGCAGGTCCAATGAACGAGGCTGCACGGCCAAAGAAGCCAATGAAGCCGAAGAATTCAGCGCTGCGTGATTCGGGGACCATCTGACAGAAGAGGGAGCGGGCCATGCCTTGTGATCCACCCAGCAGGAAGCCTGCACCAATGCCGATGAACAGCCATTGGACGGAAATGCCCATGTTCAACGGTTCCCAAATCCATTGCCGGGCTTTCTCTGGAATGAAATCAACGGGTCCATCTCCGAGGCTGGTTGGATGATCGTCGCCTGCGTAGAAGCCGGCCATGCTGCCGTTCTGCACGCTCAAACTGAATCGTGAGCCGTCGAGATGGTCCAACAAGGCTTCCAGTTGAGCCGCGCTTAACGTCCGTGCCTCGCCGGTGAACTCCATGCG
>QQSJ01000041.1 GCA_003602635.1 Candidatus Poseidoniales archaeon | reverse complement strand
GCTTGGGCGCCGTCCACGGTGAACCTCAGCGACATTCCTGCCCCTGGCGATTCCGGCATGCAAGGCCAAGGCGACGCGACGACCTGCAACGGCCACGGCTGGGTCATGGGCAGCGGTTCGTCCGCGCACTGCATGTGCGATGAGGGGTACAGCTGGCGGGAAGGTGACCGCATGAGTTGCGTGAACGACGACGGTGAGGTGATGGTCGGCCACGCCACCGTCACCTACATCCTCGACGGCGCGCGGAAGCCTCGCGTGCAGTGGAACGGGGACGGGTGGGCGCCGGAAGCGTTCACCGAAGACCTCGTTGAACTGGCTCAAGCCGAGGGCATCATTCCCCGACCGGAGCGGTCGGATTCCAGTCCAAGTCCCGGCGTGGCCGCTGGCCTTGTTGCCATGCTTGGAGCAGCCCTGCTCCTCGAGCGGCGCCGTTCATAGAGGAGAGGCCTCCCCCCTCAACACAAGCGTGGATCGCATAGCCTGGTAGTGCGCCGGATTTGAAATCCGGTGTCGAACGACTCGGGGGTTCGAATCCCTCTCCACGCGCTTGCACATCGTTCAACGCGGGGAACCTTCTCAAACCACGACACGCTCTCCTGTTCATGCGAAGGGCCCTCCTTGGTGCGCTGCTGGTGCTTTCGTTCAGCCTTGCAGGCTGCCTTGCTCCTTCCTCGGCCGGATGGGGAGAAGGTGGCGTCAAGGTCGTCGGTGACGGCATGAACGTGACCGTCGTCAGCGATTTGAACACGGCACAAGTCAGCGTTCCAGACGTCAAACTCGCCGGCTGCGACACCGATGGCATGATCGGCGTCGCCTCCAACCAACCCCGCCTCATCACCATCGAAGGCCACCTGGCCGCTTCTACGCTGTACAACGCCCATGGGGAAGACCTGCGTGGTCTCTCCAACGGTGTAACGGCCTCCGTCATCCTCGAAGCGATGACCTACGAAAACGCAGAAACGGTGCCCAACGGCCAAGGCGCGCGCGTTCCGGTGAAGAATTGGGCCGAACCGCTCTATCCCGAAACCGGTTCAGGGCAGAGCACCTCACAGCGCACCGTAAACGTGCAAGACGTGGACCGCGACAGCAACGAGGCATGGTTTGTGCTCGGGCTGATCCCCGCCTCGGAACATGTGGCGTACGGCCTCGGTGCCGTCAACGAAGTGCACCAACCCATCCGCATTGAGGGATACCTGGTCGACAGCGCCGATGGAAAGAGCCTCAGCGTGGGCGGTACCTCAGGAGCCGATTCCATTCCAAATCAGCCTTGCACGCTTGACGTGGACGATTCCAACAAAGGAACGCACTTCGTCATCGTCCACAGCATCACCCTGCTCGGTGCATCGGTGACCATGGACGGAGAAGCCGATGACGAGTGGGTCATGGGCGACGTCCCAATGCTGGGTCGTGGCGGTTACCTGGTGTACTTCCTCGTCGTGGCCGTCGGCGGTGGATTCGGCCTGTTCGTCGTGTCCTCGGCTCAAGTCAAAGGCGCTGCAGCCTCCCAAGCCAAGGTCCTCCTCGGCCAAGAAAACATGGCCAAAGCCGAAACAGCCCGCAAGGCTCCAAAACGGAAGGAACCCGAACCCAAGCGTGAGGCCCCGGAACCAAAGAAGGAGAAGAAGGCCAAGAAAAAGGAAGAATCCAGCATTGGAGGCTTCGATTTGGACGCCGCCCTCTCCACCAAAGGCTCCTCTTCGTCCAAGCCGGAACGCTCCTCGCGGGGTGGTTCCAGCGTGGTGGTGACGGATGAAGCCTCGAAGATGGCCTCCCAGAGCACCGTTTCTTCGCAAAGCTCCACGGAATCAAGCCCTCCATGGGAGCCACCCGTCTCCACCCCGCAACGCAAGAGCGGGGGCGTGACGCCCATGTCCGGTGGACCTCCGAGGTCGGCCCCTCCAACCCGAAGCGAACCGCAGGGAGAGAAGCCGAAGGTGCGTCGCCGCCGGGCGGTCCGCAGTGCGGCCCCAGCCCCTGAACCTGCGCCAGAACCGGAGCCAGAGCCTGAACCCGCAGCGGCGCCGCCCGAAGAAGAGGAATTCACCGATTTCTCATTCTGAATCCCACGGCACCGCCTTGGCACCACGTGCGATGATCTGACCTGGATGCCACGTCAACGTGGCAGGAAGTTGCAGAATGGGTTCCCCATCGGCTTGAATGTACGTCGGCAAGGGCAGGGGGTGGTCACTCGGCGCCCCTGTCCGATCGACCGGGCGGAGGTTGATTCGACGAACACGGTGGGACGTGATGCCCCAGATGCCAACGTGCTTGCCTTTCTTGACCGAGCCCATCAGGTTCAGCATGCGCCAGCGGCTCAACCGTGGAGCCACCACCAACACCGCTTCCTCGTGGTTTGGCGCCATGCCGGGGCACACACGGTACCCTCCACCAAAGGTCTCGCCTGTGCAAGCAGCGAGCAAGGTCAAGTCGACCGTTTCCGCTGGATGATCGTCCATCTGGAGTTCCACGTGACGACGCCGCCAGATTGGAATGGTGCTGACGCCCAGCCACGTGTATTTGATCGGTCCATGCAACCACTTGGCTCGGCGCAATTTGGCCCGGCTGATGGAGGAACTGATGCCTGCATCGGTTTCGAGGAAGGTCCAGCGGACGATTCTCCCTTCCTCCTCCGCAGGCCCGTCCCATGGGTTGGCGTTGACCGGGTAGCCGCCGGATTCCGGGGCCGCTGGATGAGCTTCCAACCGCCACGCTCCACTTGGTCGGTCGACGCCTTCCTTCAGGCACCGCAGGGCACCATCCAGGTCGTCGCGCGGGATGCCGTGAGTGATCGCAAAATCGTTGCCTGAACCAAACGGAATCTGACCGAGCACGGCGCCTGAACCACGAAGTCCACTGGCGACCTCGTGCACGACACCGTCTCCGCCAACGGCCACGACGAGGTCCCCAGGGCCAACGTTACCCTCGCCCACCAGGTGGTGGGCATGGCGAGCCGCATCGCCGGGGCCGGTGGTCATGTAAGCCTCCACCTGCCAACCGTCGGCTTCCAGGCGTTCACGCACGGTCGGCCACGCTTTGCCGCATCGCCCGTCGCGGCTCGCAGGGTTCACGATGACTTGGACGCGAGCCATGTGAGGCAAGGCGCGCCGGAGAGAATGAAGGTTCGCGCCAAAAGGCGAGGGCTCATGTGTGAGAAGCCGGCCCCCGAAGCATCACCATGTGGTCCGAAGGCGAGGCTGAATTCATGCGGCGAGCCCTCGAGGTCGCCGAACGCGGCCAAGGCCGTGTCAGCCCAAACCCTCCCGTTGGATGCGTGTTGGTGAAGGACGGCGTGGCCATCGCCGAGGGTTGGCACGACCACCTCGGAGGGCTCCATGCCGAACAAATGGCCATCCATGACGCAGAAGCCCGGGGCGTGCCGACCAACGGAGCCACGGCCTACGTCACGCTCGAGCCCTGCAACCACTTTGGGCGAACGCCCCCCTGCACGGAGTCGCTGCTTTGGGCAGGCGTACAGCGGGTGGTGGTCGCTCACCCTGATCCAAATCCAAACGTGCGTGGCCGCGGAACAGACGTGCTCAGGGAGGCTGGCCTCGAGGTCGAGGTGGGTTTGCTGCAAGAGGAGGCTGCCTTGCAAATGCGTTCTTTCCTGCACTGGTGTCACCACCGTCGCCCTTGGGTGACGGTGAAGGTCGCGGTGGACGCCAACGGTTCCGTGGACGACCGCGCAGAAGCAGCAGGCCGGTTCACGTCCGAGGCGTGCCTCGATGAGGTCCATCGCCTTCGCCAACGCTGCGATGCCGTGCTGGTCGGTTCAGAAACCGTGCTTCGCGACGACCCTTCCTTGACGGTCCGACGCATCGAACACGAGCGCCAACCCGTCCGGGTCGTGCTCGACGGCCGGGCCCGCGTCCCAAAGGATGCCACAGTGCTCACGGACGGTGGCACCACGATGCATCTGACCGGTGACGTGGACCTGGAGCGCCTTCTGCAGCAATTGGGCGACCAAGAGATGCAGCGGCTGCTCGTCGAAGGCGGGCCTTCCACGGTCGAACGATTTCTGCGCGCGGGTTTGGTGGACGAAGTCCTGTTGGTCCACAGCACCGTGGAACATTCCTCGCCCGTGCCGCTCGGCCTTGACAAGGCTGACTTCACGGCGGCTGGCCTCACCCAGCATCATGGAATGACGTGGGGCGAGGAGCGCGTTGACGTGTGGCTGCGTGCTTGACCGTCAACGCGACAAACGAAGGGCACACGCTTCCAGGGACTCGTCGTCCCGTCGAAGGCTGCGTATGTAGGCTGGAACGCTCGACGTTGACGTCTCGAGGTCGAGCAGATCGCCCACCCACTCGACGGCCGTGGTAGGAGGCTCGGCGTGTTCGTCGCATGCATGTGCGGTCCAAACGGAGCACCCAGAGCCATCCTCGTCCGAGATTTGCCGGTACCACGGGGCTTCAACCAAGGGCCTCGAGAGGTTGTGTCGTTCTGAATAACGAACGATGCAGTCTGCATGAACGCTTTGCCATCCGGCCTCCTTGAGCCATTCAAGTGCGATGTCGTCTTCCGCTCCTGGCTGGAACCATACCAGCGGCGGCGTCTCGAACGTCGACATCAGAAGGCGACGGACCTGAGCACGGGCGCGCTCAGGAGCGAGAAACAGCACCGCGACGTCCACGGCGGTGCCTTCTTCCACGGTGGGTCGGATTGGGACGCCGTCGATGCAAGCACCGCCGTCACGGGGGTGAACCGGAACAACGCGCCAGCCACGTCCCCGAAGTTCAGGAACGGCCGTGTGGGAGGTCCGATCAGCGTTCAACCCTGCACCAAAGACGTGGATGGACGTGGCCGCACACAAGGCGGGAATGAGCTCGGGCGAGGCATCCATGCGACCACGTCAGGGTTGGAGGCGCGTTGTCGCCCATGCGCCTTGCTCCAAAGTCAAGCGGATGCGATCGTGCAAGCGAGCCGGCCGGCCCGCCCAGTATTCCACCTCATGCGCATGGAAACGGAACCCTCCCCAATGAGGCGGACAGGGCACGTCTTGTCCCTCAAACCGCGCGTGAACGTCGACATGCTTGGCTTCCAACGCGGCTCGGTCCTCGATTTCGCTGGATTGGTCCGAGACCCACGCACCAATCTGAGAGGAGCGAGGGCGGCTTGCGAAGTACGCTTCAACCTCGTCACGTTCCAACGGTGTGACGTGGCCCACCAAGCGGGTTGAACGGTCCATGTCCGGCCACCAAAACGTGAGGGAAGCTCGACCGTCGGCGTGCAGTTGCTGTGCTTTGTCCGAAGTGAGGTTGGTGAAGAATCGGACCGTCGTCCCTTCGACGCCCTTGCACAAGACCATGCGTGAACGGGGGGCTCCGTCCGGGCCGAGCGTGGCCAAACACATCGCGGTCGGGTCGCTCAAACCCGCTTGCTCCGCTTCGTGGATCCACGCCTTCAGCAGGTCCAGCGGGGCCTCCGCATCCACCGAGGCGGGGTCGAGTTCCCCGTCGTACTCCTCGCGGAGGTGCTCCATGACTTCTGCTTCCACCGGCAGGCCTTGAACCCCTGTTCAACCAACGCTGAGGAACAGGCGTTCAAGTACGCACCCTCGATTCTCACACCATGGCCTCCGTGCTCGTGGTAGGCGCCAGCAGTGACGTAGCGCAGCGATTGATCCCGACCCTTTTGGCCGACGGTCACACTGTGACCGGCCTCGCTCGCGACGAAGCGCGTCTGGCGGGGTTCAGCCACGAGCGCTTTCACGCCGTGATCGGTGATGCCCTCGACCAAAACGTGCTCCAGGAGGCTGTGGCCAAAGCAACCGCGGACGAACCCTTGTCCATGGTGGCCCACCTTGTGGGTTCGATTGTGATTCGGCCACCTCACGCCATGAAAATGGACCAATTCAACGAGGTCATCGCCACCAACCTCGGCAGTGCGTTCCTGACGCTGTCCGTTTGTGGCAAGGCCATGATGCGTTCTGGTGGAGGCCGGATGGTGTTCACGTCCAGCGTGGCCGCCGGACTCGGTCTGGTGAACCACGAAGCCATCGCGGCAGCCAAGGGCGGCCTCGAAGCCATGGTGCGTTCCGCCGCAGCCACCTACGCCAAGCGTGGGCTGCGGATCAACGCCGTTGCCCCTTCCCTCACCGAAACGAGGCTGGCTGAACCCATGCTCCGTTCCGACGCCGCACGGGCCGCCTCGGAGGCCATGGTCCCCATCGGCCGGATCGGTCAACCCGAAGAGGTGGCCACGAGCATGGCGTGGTTGTTGACCGGTGCTCCAGACAACATGACCGGTGAGGTCTTGCACGTGGACGGCGGCATGGGCCGTGTTCGAGCGATGGGGTGAACGCATGAACGTGGGCATCGTCGGTGGTGGTTTGGCCGGTTTGGCCACGGCAAGCGCCCTTCATGCTGCTGGACACGACGTCACCGTCTACGAAGCCTCGGACCGGCTTGGAGGCCGCATGGGAACCACATCGATGGAAGGGCACCCTGTGGACCTCGGCTTTCACGTCCTGCACACGGCTTACCCTGCCCTGAAGCGATGGGTGGACGTGGCGGCGCTCAAGGCTACGCCGATGGATCCGAGCACCGAAGTCATCCTCCCGAGCCAAGGAAAGCGCCTGTTGCTTGGGGACGCCCTGCGTCGCCCCAGCACCCTGTTGCCTACCTTGCGCAGTGTGGGTCCGTTCAACGCGCTCCGCTTGTTGCGGTGGCGGCAGCGGGCCCGTGGACGGGACCTTGAGGCCCCGCTCGACCGGCCTTCCCAGAGCATCGATGCAGGCTTGGCCAATCAGGGCTTCAGCGAAAGCCTGCGACAGCGCGTCCTGCAACCGCTCTTCGCCGGCATCACCCTCGATCCAGAACGAAAGGAACGAGCCGCCTTCGCCACCTTCACCTGGGGCGCCATGGCCAACGGAAGCATGGTGATGCCCAAGGACGGCATCGTCGCCGTGCCCCTCCAACTGGCGTCTCGGCTGCCGAGGGAAGCGGTCCGCTTGGGCGTGACCGTGGAAGGCGTCGACGCCAACGGCGTCACCGTGAACGGTGCACGGCACGAACACGACAAGGTGGTGCTTGCGGTCCCACAGCACGTGGCAGCAAGCCTGCTGGACGTCACGACGAGCCCAGACGAACGGCGCACGACCACGATGGTCTACGCGACGGACGCTCCACCCCTCCGGGCTGCACGCCTGTTGTTGAACGGGGAATACGACCCTGTCAGTTCCCCTGTGCTGCACGTGCACGTGCCGACCCTCTTGCATCCCCGCGAGGACGGCCAGCATTTCGTGGTCGCCACCTTGCTCGGCGACGAAGACCACACCGCGGCAGACGTCCAAGAGCGGCTGCTCTCGTGGTTCCCAGAAGCCGCCTCATGGCGCCATGTCGGCCGGACCGAAGTGCGCCATGCGCTGCCCAACATTCCCACCCATCACGTCGGGCGCGACCACCTGCCGGTGGACGTGGACGGCGTGCTCCTTGCGGGAGATCACACCACGCACCCGTCGGTGCAAGGCACGCTTCGCAGCGCCGAACGCGTGCTCGAAGCGCTGGGTGTACCGCTCCCGCAAGGACCGCAGGACCTGNNNCGTCCTGCAGCGGTGGAGGTGACGGCATGACCTGGCACAACGTGATGAAAGCGAACTGGAAGAAGGACCGCACGGCGATGAAGGTCGTCAAGGGGAAGATGGTGATGATCGGCCGCAAGCACGGCGAATACTTCGCCACGCAAGCCCTCTGCCGTCACATGCGCTGGCCGTTGGCCTGGGGTGCGAAAATCACCGACGAGGGCTGCGTGCGCTGCCCGCTCCACCAGACCACGCACAAGATCGAAGACGGCTCCTTGGTGGAATGGTCCCCCTTCCCACTCGTTCCGTCCTACGGCAGGCTTGTCGGGAAGATGGTGAAGCCGAAGGACCTCGGCGTCTATGACACGAAAATCGAAGACGGACGCCTCTGGGTGGACCTGCCCTAATCACGGATCTCCCACGCCCACACGGTGATCTTCCCGCGTGGCCCTTTCCGCTCATCGACGGGGTGAACATGTTCCGCACGCCGCAGGGCGCGTTGCAGTTCGTGGACCCGCACCGGTCGGCCTTCGGCCTCAAGGGCGTCGATGATCTCACGGGTGCTCATCGGCCCCCGTTCCTGCAGCAGGAGGTGAATCCACGTCACCGCTTCGCGGGTGATGCGCTTTTCCTCCGTCCAGCGGCGCCGCGCCATGCCTCGATTTTGCGGCAAGGGACCATGACCGTTTGCTCTGCACCAGCGTGGTGGGCAAACACCGCTTTTCAGGCGGCGCGATGCTGGTCAACGCATGCCAGAGGGTCCTGAAATCCATCGCGCAGCGGACCGGCTGCGCAAGGCCTTGGTCGGCAAGACGCTGCTCGAGGTGCACGCCGAGCATCCCGCCATTGCAGGACGGCTTGACGGTTGGGTCGGTCGCGAGGTGGAATCGGTGAACGCGCGCAGCAAAGCGATGCTCATCCGCGTGGGCGATCATGTGCTGTACAGCCACAACCAGCTCTACGGGCGGTGGACGGTCAACCGGGCGACGACGGCGCCTCCCGATTGGAACCGGGCGCTTCGCGTGGCCTTCGTCAACGACACGCACGCGTGTCGGCTGTGGTCCGCCAGCGACGTGGTGCTGCTCGAAGCGTGGGAAGTGGAAGGTCATCCCTACATCGCACAACTGGGACCGGACGTGGCCGACCTGCGCACCACCGTGGCTGAGGTCCGCGTGCACCTCGAGGAAGCGCGCTTCCAGCGGCGTGG
>QQSJ01000040.1 GCA_003602635.1 Candidatus Poseidoniales archaeon | reverse complement strand
AGGATGTCTCCTTTGTTTGAAGATATTGGAACGACATATCATTTCCATGAAATCGCAAGGGTTCTCTCAATCCCCTCAAGACATTATGGAAGAGTACAATGGGTGTTCAGTCCCCCAGTACACTCGCTACCCTTGCGACTGGCCTTTGTTCATCGGTTCAGGGTGAATGGAATTCGAGGCGGATGAAACCCGCCTGTCCCAACCGTGCTGATCAGGAACGCTTGGGGCCGCGACGGCGACGCTTGCCGCCGCCACCCTCGGCTTCCTCGCGCTTGGCGCGTTCTTCTCGGGAGGAGCGGCGGTTGCCTCCTCCGCCACCGCCGCGCTTGCCTCCACCGCCTTGCTTGGCGATGTCTGCGCGAATCTTGCGTCCGTCGACCTCCTTGCCGTTGATGGCCTCGACGACCTTGGCGGCGTCGGCGTCTTCAGCGATGAAGACGAAACCGAAGCCCTTCGAACGACCGTTGTCCATCACGAGATCGGCGGCCACCACGTTGGCGTGCTCGGCCACGAGCGATTTGAGGGCGTCCACGCCGGTGTCGAAGGAAAGGTTGCCCACGTAGAGCTTCGTGCCCTTGGGCTGGGGCTTGCGCTCGCCGCGCTCCCGCTTCTGATCTGCATCGCGAACACCAATGCGGCGGCCGTTGATGCGCTTGCCGTCCAATGCAGCGATGGCTGCGTCGGCGTGCGCCTTGTCGCCGTAGGTCACGAAACCGAAGCCGCGGGAGGTGCCGGCATCGTCGGTCATCACGACGCAATCGGTCATGTCACCGTGCGCAGAGAAGAGTTCGCGGAGTTTGTCGGTGTCCACGCCACGGTCCAAGCCGCCGATGAAGAGGCGGCATCCGGGCGCGCTGCGCTGACGGCGTTGTCCGCCGCCACCGCCACCGGTGTCGAAGCGGGGGTACGCGCGAGGTCGACCGTCTTCACGGACGTCTTCTGCGAGGAAACTGGCGCGAGCGGCCGGGCCCTTGGAGAAGTGTGCTTCCGTGGCGCCGGTCCAGCGCTTGCCTGCGCCGTTCAGCGCCGCATGGCCTTCGCCCATACCGTATCCGTCAGCAAGGGCGCGGAAGGTGCGCTCGTCGCACGTCGGACAATGCATGTTCCAATCGCCGTCCTGGTCGGGAACCATCGTGGATCCACAGTGGTGGCAGAGGGCATGAAGCACGCCGGATGCAGGGTCGTTGCGCATGTCGACGCGGAGCACAGGAGAGGCGGCCGTGACCACGGCTCGGCAGACGTCGCGTCGGCGGAGACCGTCGCTGACCTGGTGGAGGTAGCGGTCGACGATGTCCGTGACACGGAGTTGCGCACGAAGTTGGTTGGCGACCGGGGGCAGGTTTTGGCCCTCAACGGTGGTGATCACCAATTCGGCGTTCTTTTCGTTGACCTTGTCCACGATGCCGATGACCACGTCGCCGACCTTGATGTCGAGCACGTGGTTCAGCGCTTCGACGCTGACGGTTCCGTCCCCTTCGTGGACGTGTCCAAGCACGGTTGCGATGAGGTCGTTTCCGTGCACGGCCGTGCCGGGTCCAGCGGTTTGGGCAGGGTGGGCCCCGACAATGGCGCCGGGGGTGACGAGGCTCGTCGTCATGAAATCACGTCGTGCGACACCGAGGTGGCGCGTGCGGGCCTCACGGACCCTCCTTTTGAATGCGTTCCTCAGCCGGGACGCGGACGAAACGGCGGCAAAGGACCTCTGTGTCACGTCGACCGCTTCGTTGGTGCGCATGAACCAAGGGCAAACGGAAAGGAGCGCGCAGGACTTCTTCGGAGGTCCAGCCGTGGTCGGACGCCATGGCTTCCACGTGACCTGCATCGGCGTGATGCATGAGGTGAATCACCTCGGCATCGCTGGCGAACATGGCCTCGAGCACCGGTCGATCCGCCGCCGCGGTTTGAACGCCCCAAGGTGGATTGCTGATCAGCACGCAGCCCTTCACCGGACCAAGGTCCTCAGAAGCGAGCACGGTAGCGACCTTAACGGTGGCTTCGACGCCCATCTGTGCAGCGTTTCGGGCCGCAACCTCGGCCACGGTCGAATCTGCTTCGATAAGGCACAGCGAAGCGGCACCAAACATGTGCGCGCCCAAACCAAGGATGCCGTTGCCGGCTCCAACGTCAACCACGCACCGACCCTCAAGGTCACCATAGCCTGAGACCGCGGCCAACCAGCGTGCGGCGAGATCCCCTTCCGTGGCGTATTGTTCCAAATCTGCGCGATGCATGGGGTGTTCTTCCAGCGACGACAGCGCCATCGCCACGTGCCGAAGGCGCACGTTGTTCACCAGCGTGGCGGTTGGCCCTGGCCGTAGCCTTGCTGGGCCTGAATCTGCTGCATGATCGCTCGGATCTGTTCTGCTTCAGCGCGAAGACGAGCCAACAGTTGCTCGCCTGGTTGCTGCGCACCACAAAAACGGCAGAAGCGGATGTTGTCGGGATGTTGTTGCCCGCAGTTGATGCAGAATCCCATGTCCCGAGGTCGGCATGACCGGCTTCAACCTTGCTGCCCGGTCATCTCAACGAAGAGCGACCATGAATCGAGTTCGGCCGCCATGGCCCGCTCGTTGAGGTCCTCCCAGCGAGGGTCGTCCATCATGTCGCCGGGTTCCACACCTGCGTCGAGCAACTCCTGAATGACCGCACGGAATTCGGATTCTATGGGCGACAGTTCTGGCTCTGGAGCCACGGGAGGGGCTGGGGGCGCCGCCTCAACCGCATCGGGCGCTGAAGCCTCTGCTGCAGCCTCAGCGGCAGGGCTTGGTGGCATGGGCGGTGCAGGAGGCATTGGTGCCCCAGGAAGGGCCACCGTTTCAGCCTCAGCGGCCACCATGTCCTCCATGGCTTCGTCAACACGTCGGCTGACGTTTTCGAGCAAGGTTTCGGGACGGTCGGGCTGTTCCACCTGCGGAAGCGGGACCGGCGCCTCCTCTGCAGCGGCCCCTTGGGCCTCGTCTGCTGGCGCCAATGGCTGATCCTCAGAGGGAGCGTCAGGCACTTCTGCTTCGTCTTGAGGGGGCGGCGTTTCTACGGCTTCAACGACCGGCTGTGGCGTCGGACGCTCCAAACGCCCCACACCGAGGACCTCGGCTTGTTGACGCGCGTGCTCGGCTGCCTTTCGCTTGGGCAAACTCACGTAGCATTTTCCGGCCAAGGAGGCCACGGAAAAGGGCAGGTGATAGCGGTCGATGGCGGGCAGATCGGGGTGACGGAACAACAACAACCGCTCCGTTTCGAAGCGCCGTTGGTTTGGCAAGCCCACGGAGAACGGAACGGGGTGGACGTCGACGGTGCTGCGCAGCCAACCCTCTCGCGCGACCAGATGCTGCAGCCAGGGGCCGAGGTCCGATGAAGCGAGGTCGACAAACAGGAACGAGGCCTGCCGTGGATCGAGGCCTTGCTCTTGGAGCAACGGGGCCTCAGCACGCGGGCGATGAAACATCGACATCACGGGTTGGCCATGCTCGACCATGTCACCGTGCATCTCGTACAACTTGCGCTCTTTCCGAGGCATCATCATCAGAACGCGGGTACGGGTGGCTGCAGGATCCCAGATGGCGCCCCAACGCGAGGTGGCCTCGGCGAGCAATTGCCCAATGGTCGCGTCTGGAATCATTGCCGTGACGCCCATGCCCTCACCTTGTCGTCGAACATGCCTTGGGGTTTGAATGGATTCCGACGCTTAGGACCATTGGGTCGAAGCCAATTCTGCCAACAACACCACGCCACCCGCAGCCCCACGTACGGTGTTGTGGGACAAGGATCGCAACCGCACGCGAGAGGGGCCCTCCATCTGGACGTCCCCCACCACCACGGCCATGCCAGCCTGAAGGTCCGTGGCAGGATTCGCTTCTGTTGGGAAACCAAGGCCGTCGGCCCACATGTGAACCTCCCGCCGCACGGAGCCCTCGACGCGCATCAACGGTTTCAGGGGCGCCGAAGGCAGCCCGACTGCATCGGGATGTGGGGCAAAGGCGTCAAGCGCGGCGTTCACATCGCTCAAGGCCACGGGTTGAGCCAACTCAAACACGACGTCCACGATGTGGCCATCCGCCTCATCCACGCGCTGGCACCTCATGCGGCCGTCGATGGAGACCGGTTCGATGCGCCCTGCGGCCAGACGTCCTGTGACCCACGCCAGTTCAGCCATGGTCTTCTCCGCCTCACCTGGAATGTCAGGCGTCAATGGGACCTCACCCCTGAGCAAGCCGTATCCAGCGCCCGAGCGGGCCTGTTCACTGGTGGCGTGGTAGCTGACCACTCCAAAGGCTCGATGAAGGGCGAGGTAAGGCATCAACAGCGGAATCAAGGTGCAATTCGTCGCACACGCATGAAGCACCTCACCCTCAGGGCGGACACGAAGATGGTGAGGATTGAGATCGGCCACGATGAGGGGGACGTCGGTGCGCCTTCGGTGCGCGCTGGCGTTTGAACAAACACGGATGCCGCCGTCGATCAGCCGCAATTCCAGCGCCGAAGCGACGTCCGAGGGAACCGCAGAGAAGGCCCAGGTGACGCCCAAGCCATGCAAAGTTTCGATCAAAGCAGGATCTTGAACGTCCAGCACGGGAGGGAGGTTGAGGTCAGGCGCTTGCCCTTCCAGGCCCCAGTCGAGGTCAGAAGGCGTCCTTCCGGCCGTGCGTGCCGAACCCGCCAGTGCTCTGACCTCAAACATCGGGTGATTGGCAAGCCGTTGCTGAAGCCGCTGACCGACGAGGCCCGAAGCGCCCAACACCACCGCCCCGCGCACCATGAGATTCGACCTCTTTCCTTGTGGACGACGACGGAGTGCATCAAAGGTGCGTTTTCCTCGCGCCCATCACCCTCCGTACGAGCAATTTCCGAAGGATACGAAGGCCGTCCAACACCGACGTGAGTTTGGCCTCGCCTTTCCTGGAGCGGTACGGGATGCGGACCCATTGTGGCGCATGCCCCAAAGCAGCCAAGCTGGCGAACAATTCCGCTTCCAATTCGAAGCCCATGCTGTTGAGGCGCAAGCGTTCGACGGCATCCCGGCGGATGACCCAACATCCAGAACACACGTCCGCCGCATCCGCGCGGTGCACCACCGTGGCGACCGCACTCAAGAAGCGATTTCCGAGGTAATTGAGGCGGCTCATGGCCTCGGGTTCCAACGGACCGCGAAGCCGGTCGCCCACCAACACCGCGTGGCGATCGAGGCGTTCCACCATGCCAAACAGGGCGTCGACAGGATAGGTTCCGTCGGCGTCTATCATGGCCAGCGCATCCCATGGGCCGGCCAGAAAAACATCGATGGCGGTGCGGATGGCGGCCCCTTTTCCCCGCCCGCGTTGCTGGACCACGTGCACGCCGGCCCCTTCGGCCATCGACACCGTGGCGTCTTGGCTGTGACCGTCAACCACCAGCACATCGAAGCGCTCGTGGTGCGACAGCGCGTCTTCGAGCACCTTGCGCACTCCCGCCTCCTCGTCGAGGGTCGGCAGCACGAGCAAGGCCCGCATGAGCCACGCTCCACGGTCCTGATGTTCATGCTTTGGACGACGCAGCATGGAAGGTGATGGCGTGAATCCTCAGACCTGATGCGTCGATGAGACGGTCGCTGCGACCCGACGCACCTGAAGGATTGATCCAATGGCTTGAAGGATCTTCCAAGGAGAAGAGCGCCTCGTTGGACGGTGCTGTTTCACCGCAAAGACGGTCATGGCCCGCGGGTCCAGCAAGGTCTGCGGTCCAGGCGCCGAATTGAACCTCGGCGGCGTCCAAACCACCGAGTCGTTCCACGTGGAGGCACACCTGAAGCGGCTCGTCAGGGAGGTCGGGCGGCATCAGCAGCGCGAGATTGACCGACGCCGGTGCGTCGATGACCGCCCGCTTTGAGCCAAGGTCGTGAGGATCGTTCCAACGCTGAGCAGACCAAGGGTCCGGTCGCATGACACATGAGGCGCTTGCACACGAAGCATCGGTCACTTTGGCTGCGCCAAGGAAGCCATCGACGGGCTCCGAACGGAGCGCCCATGCTCTGCTCCCTGAGACCTCATGCACGGTTTCCCACCATGAGGAGCGCTCCAGCACCCACCCTAGCGCCCCGTACGGACTCGAGATGGCCCAAGCGATGCCCAAGCTTTGGAGGGTGGCGACGTCGTCGGTCAACACCGCTTGCGTCGCCTGAAGGTGGACCTGGTGCTGCCCGTCATGGACACCGAGGTCGACGCCCACGGTGAGGTTGAGGCCTGCAAGCACCATCGCCTCACCCCAAGGAGCCTGTTCTGCGTAGACGGGATCGTCCCCGGCGATGATGCGAAGGTGTTCAGCCACCTCGAGATCTCCCGGTGCCACGGCCAAGGTCTCCTCATGCTCCCAAAGACGGGCCATGGCGCCTGTGGCCAGCACACTGCCAAGGCAAACAAGCACGACCAGGCCGACGGCAAGTGGACGTGGAGCACATGGATCCCTCCCCACCACAAACAACGTGGGCGAAGAGGCGTCGGTGCGCAAGGCCGTCGAATCGGACCACCACAATGCGGTCAATGCAGCCGCAGGAAGGTGGAAGGCGTACATGCCCATCGCATAGAGGCCTGCACCGAGGTTGTTGATCGCGGGCCCTCGAGCCCCTTCGGGAAGGAGATGGACCAAGCTGAGCAACCAGATCAACACCATCCAAACCACGAGCACCCTTGATTCGAAGTGCCCTCGCAGCCGCCATCCTGCCACACCCGCCAAGAACAACAAGGGGCTGCCGTAGGCCAGCATGGGCCATCCGCCCTGCCAGCCGTCCTCGGCAAAGGGCGCCTCAAGACGAACGTCTTGGCTCAACGAAATCACGCCGATCAAGAGGAGCGTGAGCCCCATCAGGACCAACACGTCCAGCCGAACACGCCCGAGGGATCCTTTGGACAGGCCTGCACAGCCCACGTCGGCCACCAAGAGCAGCACCAGAATCAACGCACCCGATGGATGAATCAAGGAGGCCACCACCGCACCAATGAGCAACGTCAGACGTTTCTGCCAGCGAGGACCCTCATCGTCCAACACCAAGCCGATGCAGGCGGGAACGAGGGCGAGCGAGGCCACGGTGGGCCAACCGCTGTCCAGGATTTTCGAGAACACACCGATGGCGAGGACCATCGCCAACACCGCTTCGGCGCCGGCACCATGCCGGTCCATGGCCGACATCATGCCGAGCATCAACGCAGCCAGCGTGAACTGTCCAACGGCGAGACCCACGGCAGGCAACGCCAATCCCGTGACGTGGGAAACGAAGGCCAGCACCGCGGGCAAGCCCGGAGGGTAAAGCCAGCCGTGGCCAAGAGCGGAAGAGAAAGAACCGCGTTCCATCAAATGGTGCGCCAACGCCGTGAACCCAACCCAATCAACGCCCTGCGGCACATCGGCCGCGAACACCGGAAGCAAGGCCAAGCCGACGATGCCCCCGGCAATCCATGTACGGTGCCGTGAACGGTGGGCATGGAACCAATCAGAACGGTCGGTGGAGTGAGGTTGACCGGAAGCGCGGCGGATCAAGACCGCGCCGGCCCCTTGGAGCAAGAGGGTGGCCAAGCACGCCGTGGTGAAGGACCAGAGTCCGAGCAGGACCAAGGCACCGAACGCTCCGCCGTGGGCCGCCAAGCCGAGCGACGGGGCGGCGCACCAGGTCCGCAAGCGACCTCCGGGGGCGTCCAGCCACATGGCAAGGCCAAGACCTGGAAGCACCGTGAGCAGGCCCAAGACGAACAACGCCTGCATGACCCCTGCTCAAGGCCGCGGGTGGTTGAGCCTTGCCGACGAAGACCTATGACGCCGGCCGGCTTGGCCCGAGCATGGACGATTGGCCGTTCCATCCAGTCATGGACATGCCAGGCGGCTACTGGGTGCTGGATTTGACGCGCCAACCCGTCGAAGGATGGCAAGCCCCCTTTCCCTTCACGGTGGGACGGTACGATGAGGCGCGCCCATGGATGTACGACACGCCCTTGTTTGGAGGGGAGCGGCACGTGCACATTGGATTGGACCTTGGTGGACCCGAGGGGACGCCTGTGCATGCCTTCGCAGAAGGGTCGATCCATGCCATAGGATACGAAGAGGACGAGGGCGGATACGGTTCAACGATCGTCACCGTGCACGACGTTCGTCTTCCAGCACACGTGGACCATCCATGGGCAGGGACGCAACAACGCATCTGGGCCCTGCACGGCCACCTTGCTCGGTCTGATTTGGAGCGGTGGAAGGTCGGTGACGCGATCGAACGGGGCGATGTGGTGGGCCACCTTGGTGGACCACACGAAAACGGTGGATGGGCTCCGCACGTCCATCTGCAACTGGCCACGCAAGCATCGGATGGCATCGAGATGCCTGGGGTGGTCAAGCCGGAGGACCGGGAGGAGGCTTTGCGCACCTATCCGGACCCACGTTTGGTCGCCGGGAACCTCTACTGAGCCCTCAAGCATGCTCGGCCAAGGAGGCCTTCAGAGAGGCGATTGGCCCAATGCTGGTGGGGTCTTTCCCTGAAAGGACCGCCAAGGTGACGGAAAGCCAATCCATCACGATGCAGTGGTAGAGCATGGCCTCAAGCAACGTGCCTCCTTCTCCGACCAATTGCCAAGCTGCTTCGGTCTCGAGGTGCTGGACCATCCACGCGTTTCGTGCTTTCACATGGGGTTGAAGTCCACTCCAAGACAACAACAGCACCGCTTGATCGGAGACGGTGGGGTCTGCGATGTCCCCCGTACCGCCCCACGCCACCACTTCGTTGTGGTTCATCTCAGGCACCACGCCAATGCGAGCGAAACGCGCGGCGTTTTCGTTGAGCTGGTTCTTGAAGCGCGTGAGCACGGGAGCCAATTCCGTCGGACCGAGGAGGGCCACAGAACGATCCAGCAAAGCCTCCGCCAAGGCTTCGACGCCACCTTCAGGCCCTGCGAGCGGGTCGAGACGCGCTGAAGCGGCCCGAAGACGAGCGATGAGGCCTGCGTCGTCCTCTCCCTCGGGAAGAAGGCCAAGGCGGCGCATCAAGGCCACTTGACGGCCAAAAACATGCCCAAACGCGGACCGGGGAGGTTGCCCACCAGGAGCTCCGAGGAGATGAACGCCTTCGTGTGTTTCCGCCAAACCTGCAAGTTCCCCGCCCGTAGCGAGCACCACCACGGTGAGGCCCTTTGCGATCGCCGTGCGGGTTGCGCTGAGCGTCTCCGCCGTGTTGCCAGAGTAGGACGTCGCGAGCACCAACCAGTCGGAGCTCACCCATTGGGGGAGGAAGGCATCCGTGTGAGAGATCACCGGCACGCCCCCTTCGTGGTCCGCGAGGGCCGAAAGGAAGGAACCGCCGGCCGCCGATCCGCCCATCCCAAGGCAAAGGAGGCCAGAAAACGGGCGGCTGCGAAGGTCGGCAAGCCAAGGGCAGGTTCGGTCGTTGACCGCTCCAAAGGCGCCTTCGAGGTCATCGACAAAGCGCCGGACGTGGCCAAACATGCCCTCGCTGTCCAGCGCGTTGACGCGGGCAGGAAGCGGGAGCGGGCCCTCGACCATGCCCCCTGAGGATGCACGGGCCCTCATGGACCCTTCGTCAGCAAGTCACGGTCTTGACCGACCCGGGGCAAGGCGAGCCATTCACCCTCCACGCGGGCCAACACCAAGCGGGTGCCGCTTTCATGGTCCCATGGAAGGGCGACCGCTTCGACCTTCCACGTCATTGGATCAAGGATTTCAGCGGCACTGGAATCTTCTGACAACACGTCGGCCACAATCAGGTCGCGATGACGCGACATCACCACGGCATGTTCCAAGTCACGCCACGACGCGCCCGTGCGTTCGTGGCGGTCCACACGCTCCAAAATCACGCCATCTTTCGTCCACGAGGTTGGGCGCCACATGGCGTCCCGCCATCGCACCACATCGCCCAGCGCATAACCGGGCATGCGGTACAACAAGGTCAAGCGCGTCACGTCAACGCCGTCTTTGCGGCCCACGGTCGAATTGGTTTCGATGGTCTGTCCGCCATGGTGTTGGACCAGATGGCGACCCCAGGCACGTGCAAGGCCCTTCGAACCCAGAACAACGTCGTATCCACCTTGCACGGGGCCCTCTTTGGTGATGAAGAACATCGGGTCTTCCGGCATGTCGCCAACGACGGTGTCAAGCGTGGCCCGAAGCGTGGTCAGTTCCACCTCTTCGAGCCTGCGACCGCTTGAGCGAAGTTGGACGGTGGCCTCGAAGTAATTCCCTGCCCGTCGCGTGCAGGTCAAGCACACACCGTTGCTCATCCGCGCCCGAACGGTCTGTTCCTCGGTGTACAACAGGTCGTCGATGACGCCCTCAGCCTGAACGTGAAGCAACGTATGGCGGTCGGTGATGGGTTGAGCCATCATGCCAAGAGAGATGTCTTCTGCATCCTCGTGAAAAGTGACGTGGCGCTGAACGAGGTCGTCCATCAGGGCGTCGTTTTCGATGAACGTCCAGCGCCCCTCGACCTCGGTGGCGCCGCACCGTGCGCACCGGGTCCATGGAATGTTGTCAGGCGCCCGCATGAGGGTCGTCCGTTCCCTTGAGCAGGACTCGCACATCCCGTCGGTGAACAGAGGAGGCTCAGCTCCACACACGAGGCAAAAAGCCCCGCCGAGATCGACCGCCATGCCATGTCGGTCGGCGCGTCTCCCTTCAGGCTAGCGCTCGTCTTCGAGCACGGGGTCCACATTGCCGTCGTTGAGACCAAGCGCCGCTTCGGTGGAGGCCAGCCGGCGTTCGATGTCTCGAGCACGGGACATGACCGTCCACGTCCAGACGCCCAACGCGGTCAACATGCCGAGGTATCCGAGCGCCAAAGCGGTCATGCCGTTCATTCCGTCGCCTCCACGTCGAGGTTGCCTTGCAGGCGGTCAAGCCGCTGTTCGAGCGAGGTCAAATGAACGCTTTCCATCAGATGACCGACGATGAGTACGGTGAACGAGAGGGCAGCGAAGCCAAGCAAGGCCCCCATCTCGGGGGCCAACGAACCACCGCCATCACCGGATGCGATGACGGGCCCAGGATGACGGATCTGCCAGATGCGGGTGGCGATGTAGGTGAGCGGGACAAGGACAAATCCGAACAGCCCTGCCGTGGCGAAGGTGTCGCGGGATTCAACGCCGTCAGGCTGCGCACGCCGGCCAAGGACCAACACCAGCGCCAGCAGGGTCAGCAACGCGAAACTGTTCAGCCGCACGTCGGTCCAATCCCACGGGACGCCCCACTCTGCGGCCCCCCACAAGCATCCTGACCAGACGGCCATCAGCCCTGTTGCGAGGCCTGCCTCACTTCCGGCCACGTGCAAGCGCCAGCCAAGGGCAGACCTTCGAACGAACCAGAGGGCAGAACCGACAAACAGCACGCCAAAGGCGATCATCGCCATCCACGCGCTTGGCACGTGCCAGTAGAACAGACGTTGGGCTTCGGGCGATTCGAAGGCATCGTTGGGCACGCTGGGGACCCAAAGAAAGGCCAACCCAAGGGCAGCGCTGGCTCCAATGTATCCCAAAGCCAAGCACATGCGACCTTTGTGAATCCCGCCAACGAAGAGCACACAGAGGGCGATGGCGGCCATCCCCATGCTGGGAAGGAAGAGGTAGAAGGAACGCTGCGCTTCATGCGAATCAAAAGCAACGGTTGGCAACCACAGCGAGGCGACAAGCAGGACAAGGATTCCTCCGACGTAGCCGGAGCGCAAGCGAGCCTTTCCAGTCTCCTCGCCCATGTCGTCGCCTTGAGCATGCGGGATTTGAACCATGTTCATGCGAGCAGGTCCAACAGAAGACCGAATGGGAGCACCACAAACGGCATCATCAGGCGCAGGTGAATGCTCTCTGGTCGTGCCAAACGAAGTCCAAGGGCGTCAGCTGCGGCCACGCATTGACTCAGAAGAAGCCCGACGCCTGCACCGGCGAGCACCACGTCCAGACCGACGCTGAGGTCGAGGAGAAGCCCCATCAGCAGCGGGCCAAGGGCACCGAGCACCAGCGGCGTCACGGGATCGCGTGGCCGAAGGCCGAGGGCCATCAACCGCTGGAAGGCCCGGTCCCGCCGAAGGGTGAGCAAAGCGGCATCGCCGGCTGAACCGGCCACAAGGGAAGGCAAGAGGAGGAGCCCCAGCATGGCCGTGGGCGACAAGGCCGTGACGCTTGAAGCATCGAAGAGCAGGGCGGTCAAGGCCAAGGCCATCAACACCCCAAGCACGGATCCGGAAAGTGGTGTTCCGCCGGACCAGGCGTACCTCCGACCAAGGCTCCATGCCGAAGGACGTGGGGCGCCGGTGGACAACGTGGGCCAAGCATCGTCGATGTCTGCATCCGGAGCGTCGTGTTCAGCCTCATGCAGTTGACCTTCCCTCAGCACGTAGGCGTCGGTGACCGATGGAAAGCGCTCAGGGTGATGGGTGCCGATCAGCACCGTTGCACCTCGACGCAACACTTCAGCCACCAACGCGGCGACGGTGGCACGGCCACCCTCGTCAAGGGCCGCCATCGGTTCGTCGAGGACCAGCAGTGGTGCGCCTTCGTCCACAAGACCAGGGAGCAGGGCCCCGAGAACGCTCACTTTTCTTCGCTGCCCTTCAGAGAGCGCAAGCATGCGATCGTCGAGACGATGCCGCAGGTTCACCCGTTGGGCGAGGCCGGCCAATTCGTCGTCCGAAATCCGCACACCGGCGCTTGAGGCACACACCTCCAAATGATGGCGCACGCTTTGATCGCGCACGCTTCCGTCGGTTTGGAGCAGCACGCCAAGCGGAAGATGCGGCCGTCGTGCTTGTCGGCCTTCGGCGTCTCGAACGACCTTCCCTTGAGCGCGGACATCGCCCTCTTCAAGCGGGTGCAGACCGAGCACGGCCTCCATGAGGGTGGACTTCCCGGTTCCGTTTTCCCCCAACAAAAGGGTGCACGTCCCGGCCTCGAGCACCAGGTCGGTGCCTTTCAGGACGGTCTGTTGCCCACGGCGGACCACCAGTCCGCGCGCTTCGAGCACCGTGCCCATGCCAAGGCGATTGGACCCACACCCAAGAAGCCGCCGACCCGCGAAGCGTCAAAGCAGAGGGCACCCACGTCATCCCATGGCCACGGTTCCGTTCGCGTGGCCGTCGCTTACCCTGCTCGAACAGTTCCTCATCGTGGGTTGGTGCTTGGCCGTGATCGTGCCCATGGCCTACGCTGTTCGGTCCAAGGCCCCGCTGTCGTTGGGCATCGTGCTGGCCGTCCTCTTTGGCTCGGTGATGCAAGCCCTCATCGGCGCGATGTACCAGATGGACTTGATTCAGGACTTCATGCTCTGGTTCGACCTTGTGTTGATCCCTGGACGGATGAACGATCCGCGTTGGTGGCACACCGCGGTCACCGCGGGGTTCCTTCACGCGCAATTCGACCTGATGCACGTCCTTGGAAACGTGGTGATTCTGGCCCTTGTGGGGGTGCCCCTCGAGCAACGCCTGGGCACCAAGCGCTACGCTGCCGTGTACGCCATCGGTCTGCTCGGTGGGTCCTTGGCGTGGACGCTGGCCAACTGGCAGAGCATCACCCCAGCATGGGGTGCGAGCGGAGCGGCCTTCGGCCTGTTGGGTGCTTACTTGGCCGGTTGGCCGAAGGACGAGATTCCCTTCCCCTTGATTTTGATTCGACCGTGGCCGGTC
>QQSJ01000004.1 GCA_003602635.1 Candidatus Poseidoniales archaeon | reverse complement strand
ATCGGGCCGGACGTCGGCGACTACCGGTACGTGATTGTCCTCGGCAGCCAGGACGGATTCGGAACCGGAAAGTGGCGGGACGTCGACGAGACCGCCAAGACCTGGCGTTTGGGCGGCGGTGCAGACCCTTCGCCGGTGGACGGCGTGGATTACGACCCCAACATCATCGACGTGCTCCTGCCCGAAGGCGACCAAACGGCGATGTTGGCCAGCTACGATGTGGCCGCCCAGCAGCATGCCGTGCTGACTGGATTCGAAATGCCGGACGTGGCGCAGCAGGTCTACGGCGCCTCCGTGGGTGAGGTCACCGCATCCACGGCCGTGGTGCTCTGGTCCACGACCGTTGAGACCAATGCTTCCGTTGCGGCCGTTCTGGCCGATCAGCCACCAAGCGATTGGTCTGCGGTCGCCGTCGAAACGGCGGCCGCCACCGACCATGCCTTCACCGTCACGGGCCTTGAGGCAGGACGTGCGTATTGGGTGCGCATCATGGTCGAAGACGGTGACCAAACGCTGTTCGCCGACCTGAATTTCACCACGTCAAACGAAAGCGACACGACGCCTCCTGAAATTCTCAACCTCGCGGTGGAGGTTGTCTCGGGCCCTTCAGGAACCATGCAACTGAAGATCACGTGGTACACCGATGAAGCCACCACGGAAACCGTCAACCTGTTGGATGCTGTGCTCCAAGGTGACACGGTCGCCCTCAAGAAAAACCACGAGATGGTGTTCATCCCAGATCCGGCCTTGGCCGCTGGCACCTACACGGCCACGGTGACGGCGGTGGACGCTTCGGGCAACAGCAACGCGTCCGCGGCGTCCTTCACCATCGACGAAGAGGACGTGGTCGATGTGCCCAATGATCCAGACGGCGGTAGTGGGGCGTCGGACGGTTCGTGCGAGGACGGTGTGGGTGAAGATTGCCCTGCATCAAGCACCGGCCCGTCGTCCGACGTGTTGCTTGGTCTCGCCCTGCTCGTGGTGCTCCTTGTGGTCGCGGCTTTGATCCGCACACGACGTGCCGAACAAGGCATGCTTGTGGGCGACTACGGGGCCTTTGACGACGCCTCGGATGAGGTCTGATGTCAGCGGAAGAAGGCGATGTACACCACGGCCGTGATGACCACGGTGGCTTGGATCAGGTACCACAGCCATTTTCGCCATCCGGGCGTCATGCGGTCTGCGGTGTGGACCACGGCTTCGACCAGAATATTCTCCTGTCCCGTCGGCATGGTCACGCGCCCCCTTGGGGTGGAAATCTTCCGGTGGAGGAGGTGGCCATGACCATCTGTGGCGGCTCCTCATGTCGACCGACACCACCCAACCAGAACATGATGGCCGCCAAGCCGGCGTGGAACATGGGCAGCCAAATCATGTCAGGGCGTCGTCCTGCGATCAGAACCAGGTAAACGGTGAGGAGGGTCATCAATCCGGGAAGCCCGGCGAACATCCGCAGGGTCGGGCGCGTCTTCGGGCTGATGGCGAAAAGGAAGAGGAGGAAGGTCACTGGGACGGTGAGCATGGACAGGAGCATGGCCCCGAGCAAAGCGGCGCCCTCGTCGTTTCCTTCGGCGATCAGGGCTTGGGCCGGAACCGCCACCATGGCAACACCGAGGAGGGGGACGAGAACCCGACGAGCCGAAAGATGCATGATTCGCAACTCAGCCATGCGGGTTTCAATTCGACGGAACGTCCAAACCGGCCAGCACTCAAATGTTGAGCATGGGGGGAGGTTCAACGTCCGAAGAGCAGGCGTTCAAGGTCATCGCTTCCATTGTTCTGCCCATCATGTTCCTGGTGTGCCTGATCGACTCCATCAACAGCCATCAACATCTTCGGAACCAAGACGATACGGTCTACTGGGAGCCGGTCAACGCCACCGTGATCTCAAGCGAAGTGGTGTGGGTGAACTGTGGTGACGAGGGGTGCAGCGTCCTGCCAGAAATCACGTATGAATACGAGGTTGATGGAGTCATCACGATGGCGAGTCGAATCTCCTTCCCGTGGGAGTGCGTCTCAAGCGACCGTTTGTTTGAGGACCAACAATGGCTGGTCGTCGAAGAATTCCCTGTTGGCGCAGACGTCACCGCTTACGTTGATCCCGCCAACCGTGAGGAATCCGTCCTTTACATTGGCATGATGGGGGAACATGACGTCTATTCCATTGTCCAAGACCAATTCGATTCCACCGTTCCTTTTGTCTTCATTTCACCAGTGTTGTACTTTGTCGCCATCCGATTCATCGCACCCATCATTCGAGCTCGAACATTGGGGGAGTCGGAAGGAAATCCTCCTGGCACTTCTGAGGTCGTCTCATACTGGTCCGGCGAATCCCCGGCTGAAAAAAGAGAACGAGAATACGTGGAACAAAGGTGGATCGAACAACCAGAACAAATCGGTGAGAAGATCGCTGCACCATCCTCCTCGCCACCAATGGTTGGTGAAGTGGACAAGTCGGCCCCTGAACAACAGAAGGACGAGGATGTTCCATTCTGGGTGGATTCCTGAGGACGTGGTGAAAGAGCGGCCCACCTCAGCGCAAGCATGAGAATGAAGAAGTCAGCTCCCTTCTCTGTACCATGGCCCGCGTCCTCGTGCTTGGTGCCGGATTGGTCGGTGGATGGGTGGCGGACACCTTGGCGATGGACGGTCACCACGTGACCGCGGTCGACATGGACGATGCGGCGCTCTCAGCGCGGCATGAACACGTGACGGTCGTCAACGCTCCTGCCGATCGGGCCTTGGTCAGGCAACATGCGCCTGATGTCGTCGTCAACGCGCTGCCTGGTAGGGTTGGTCATGGCATTCGAAGTTCATTGATGGAAGACGGGTGCGTCGTGGCGGATTTGGCCTTTACAGCAGAAGACCCTGGAGATTTGCATGACCTCGCCGTCAAGCACGGTGGGCGCATGGTGTGGGACATCGGGGTGGCTCCTGGGATGTCGAACCTTTTGCTCGCGGAGGGCGTCCGGCGGCACGGGCGCCTGACACGGGGACGTGTGCGGGTCGGTGGCAATCCAACGCAGATGGACGAGGCATGGAGTTACATGGCTCCCTTTTCGCCGTACGACGTCATCGAAGAGTACACTCGACCTGCTCGTATCGTACGAAGCGGTGCGATCGCGACCGTTCCTGCATTGGATGACCGGCAGCGGTTCGGCGTCGAAGGACGGGGGGAAATGGAAGCGTTCCTGACCGACGGATTGCGATCCGTCCTCGAGACCATCCCTGCGGAAGAATTGACCGAGGCCACGGTGCGTTGGCCGGGCCACATCGACCGGTTCATCGCCTTGGACGGTGCCTTCGACGAACATGCCTTGGTGAAGGCGTGGGCTTGGAACCCCGAACGGCCAGAATTCACGTGGATGGAAGTCGTGGTGGAAGGGGACGGGAAAAGCCGGTGGATCCTCGATGATGAAGGCGTTCCGAGCGGTTCCTCGATGGCTCGAACCACGGGAGCGATCACGTGTGCGGTGGTCGAACACCTGCTTGCGGGGAAGGTTGAGGCGGGCGTGTACGCGCCCGAATCCGTTCATGGGGGGCTCTTGGAGCGCTGCTTGGCCACCTACACAAAACACGGCATCGAATTGCGCGAGGTTTGATGGACGTCGGGCGCTCCTTGCCCGACGATGTCCTCGGTGCGCAGGGCCATGGCCGAGATGGGGTTGGCCGGTTGCTGTGCATGGTGCGACGCGCCCGACACGCCAGGAAGTGAGCGATGTCGGACCTGCATCGCCGCACATCGTGTCGTCAGGGACCGTCTCGCATCGGGCGCCGATGGCCTTGTGGATCAAGCAGCTCGCCACTTATTGAGCCTCATGGCCGAGCCGCACCGGCACGATCACGACCCTGTGCATGGTCCCGTCTTGCGCGAACAAATGCGGAGGCTTGGTGTGTCTACACGAAACAAAACGACCACGCAAGCGGACGTTGAAGCGGCCTTTGCAGCAAGCCGTGCCCGGGACAAGGGAAGCGTGGTCAAGGCCGTTGGAAACCGCTTGGGTGAGGTGCCTGAAGCCTTGACTGCTCGTGAATTGGGGAAGGAAATGTTTGATCCAGAGCAAATCAACGCAGAGGCACGCAGAACCATTCCAAGCCGGCCCATCGACGCGGTCGACCGTTCCGACAGGTTGGGTGAGGATCCTGCCTTGGAAGCACGCATTGCGGCCGAGCGAAAAGCGGCTGAAGAACCGACTGAGAGCCTGCGAGCGGTCGTCGAAAAAGCGCACATCGAAGGGTCGCTCAAACGACGTGAAGCGTTGGGTGGTCTGCTTGACGAAGTGGACGATCTTCTTGATAATGATGAATCTTAGTGATGCGTCGCCTGAGCGTGAAATGCGGTATTCTTCGTCCAGGCGCGTTGTCTCTTCTCAGAGACACGAAATGGTTCTGGATTTAGAGTGGGTTTCCGTCGAGCGTGTAGGCGAACCGTTTGGTGCCCTTTCCTTTGCTTTTGACGTGAACTTCGCCAAGTGGGCCGATCTCGCCAAGCGAACGAACGTGGGTTCCAGCACACGGACAAACGTCCACTTGCTCGCCAATTCTGATGATGCGCATCTGCTGAACTGAAGCAGGAATCATGTCGACGTTCGATCGCTCTTCACCGACTTCTGCGATGAGGGTTTCTCGGTCCTGAATCCCCATGCTGAGAGGAAGATCATCGGCCACGGCAGCATCGAAGGCTGCTCGAAGACGGTTGACGTCTGTCTCATCCAACACGGCCGGTCGAAGGTCAAGGCGGGAACGGCCTGCTCCAATTTGGTTGCCGACCGTTCGTGCGCCTTCGAACATCGTGTACGCCAAGCCGCTCAAGAGATGTTGGGCCGTGTGCATCCGCATGTGCGCATGCCGACGCTCCCAATCGATCGTGCCGGTGACCTGGTCGCCGACCGACAACGTGTGGTCCTCGGGAAGACGGTGGTGGACGTCATCTCGGCCTCGTACATCTGAAACAGAAAGGGTTCCCGTTGGGCCTTCCAATGCACCAAGATCGCACGGTTGCCCGCCACCGGTGGGATAGAACAGCGTTCGATCCAAGACCACATCAGCTCCGTCCACAGCAAGCACGTCGGCCGTGAAAGTGGTGGCGTACGTGTCGTCAAAGGAGTCGAGGTAGATTCGGTGTGTTCCCTTGTTCATACCGTGGCCAATCCGTTGGACATCAAGAATTCGTCCACTGCGTCACGGGCCCTTTGCATGCATCGGGCGCCATCGAGCGCATGGTTTTCGTCGTCCCACGTCATGCGCATGGTTTCCAACGACGATTGTTGGACCGACAATAGTTCGTCTTCCACCCTCGTCCATGCTTCGACGGTACCGTCGGCCCGCGTACCGGCATGATCGAGTGGGATTGGTGCGCCCTCAACCACCACCGCACCGTACCATTGGACAGGACGGGCGAAGGTGAGGAGCATGACGCCGCTGCTTGGCGCCGGCTCCGAGACGTCTTGATCCGCGATGAGGACATGCTCGAGTCCGGCCAGCGCCACGGTCCCTGTACCGACCGAGTTCCACGATTCAGCATCGTGCGTGAGACGGACACGGGTGGACGTGCGCCCACCTGCCGTCGTAAACCGATGAACGAGGCGTTTCACAAGCCACTGGCTGCGGCAGGCGACACGAGAACCTGCCATCGCTCCAACCGCTTCCTCGAGGGTTTGAAGCGGCCAGGGAAGGACATCTGTGTTCCACAGCCCACACCCTCCATGAGGGAAACCGAACTCTGCATGAGCCGTTGTGAGGGTTACGTCATGCCCTGATTCGAGGAGTCGGTGAGCCGCAGAGACGGCCACCAACCCGCTTCCAACCACGATGATCAAGCGGCCACTTCCATGGACAAAGCATCAACTGGACAGCTTGGAAGACAGTGGTCGCACAAGGTGCATGTCGCATGATCCACTTCAACCAACCAACCATGAAGTCGGAGTGCGTCAACGGGACAAACCATGATGCAAGCCGCACAACCGTAGCAACGGTCGTCGTCCACCTGGAGCAGATGTCCAGTGGATGGCATGTGTTCCACGAAGGTCTTCTGGTTCATGGATGCCACGGAGATTTTGGAGATTTTTTGTCGAGTGGATGGAAATCAGATATCTCTCCACCGGAAAAGGAACGAAGAGGGGAGACCCCTTCATTTCCACTGCAAGAACCCAATGGGAGACAAGGCAGCGAAGAAGCAAAGAGAAGAATATCGCATCGAAGATGCCATTGGAAGATATGTCGAATGTAGCCTATCATGTTCTTGACCAAAACCAAGGAAAACCGTGGTTCTCAGATCTGAAATCTTCTCCATTGGAAACCAAGGGGTGGGCGTCCACAGATTCATGGACAAGAGGACCTTCCACAGAACATGGTGATGTACGACCCAGGTCGAACGTCTGCGTATCCATCGCTTCCTCCTGAGGAAGGTTTCCGCTTCCATTGCCTTGGTGGAGGCGATGAAGTTGGAAACGTTGGCATCATGATGGAAGATCCAACAGGAACCAAACTCCTCCTCGATTATGGGCTTGCACCAACCGATCCGCCTCGGTATCCAAATGAAGCACCTCGGGTCACGGATGCGGTCATCACGCACTCACACATCGATCACCTTGGCATGGCGCCTTGGCTTGCAGCTCAACATGGCACCCGCCTTCACGGTTCGAGCCTTACCGCAGCCATTTCCGAACCGATGTGGTACGATTGCCACAAAGTGTCCTCCATCGAAGGGTATCCGCTTGCTTGGGACAAGCGTGACATCGACATCGCCGTTCGATCGTGGACCACACACGGTTGGTCAGAACCTTGGAAGCACGGTCCTTGGACGTGCACCTTTCACTCCGCTGGGCACATTCCTGGTGCTGTGATGTTGCACGTGGACACGGGGGCCTACCGGGTCATGTTCACCGGTGATTTCGACACCCGTGATTCACCGCTCGTGGCCGGTGCTGAACCCCAAGACGTGGACATCCTCTTCCTCGAAGGAACCTACGGCGGTCGTTCGCATCCAGATCAAGACGAAGAACTCGAACGCTTCCTCACCCGCATCGATCAGGTGGTTGCTCGCGGAGGCACGGCCCTTATCCCAGCCTTTGCCAACGGCAGAACCCAAGATGTCATCATGCGCCTGCACAAGCATCGTCCTCACCTCAACGTGCACGTCAACGGCATGGGCAAACTGATCGCCCAACATCAGATGGAACACGAACACCTCCTTCGAGACCCCTCAGCACTTCGAAAAGCGTGGTCTTGGGTCAAGCGAATTTCATCGAAATCAGACCGAAAGCGTGCGCTTGAGGCCGATGTGATCGTGTCCACCTCAGGGATGCTTGACGGTGGGCCAGCTCTGTGGTTCCTCAACCGGCTACGGCACGATTCGCGCAACGCCATCCTGCTGACGGGGTACCAAGCGCGCGGGAGCGGAGGCCGCGCGCTGCTGGACACCGGTCGCTTGGAGATCTACGGCACCATGACGCAAATCGACCTCGAAATCGACCAATTCTCCTTTTCGACCCACGCCGGGCACGACGAAATCGTCGCTTTTGCCAAAGCGTGCAACGCGAAGCACGTGGTCATTTACCACAGCGACCCGAACCATGCACGACCACCGCTTGCAGAGGCACTGGAAGCCAATGGACACACCGTGCACACGCCCGAAAACGGTGTGCCGTACACCATTCAGTGATTCTCCGTCCTGCCACTCACCTGAACAAATCAACCACCTTCTCCCAATAGGAAGTGGGAGATTTATATGCTCATGAATCACGTTTGGCCCATGGGACAACACAAGCCCCAAACGGAGGCCTGAACATGGATTGGAAAGAGCAAGCATTGAACCCAAAAATCTGGTTGATCCTAACCGCCATCATTCACACCTTTGTTGGCATGCTTTCGACCTATGATCCAACCAACGACAACGAAACGATGATCCTCGGCATCATGCTGATCATTCCTGTCTACATGCTCTATGCCGCCTTCATGACCGAAGGCCAGGCACAGGCGCGCTTGGCCGCCGTGTTCGCCGGGCCCATCGTCGTCTGGTTCCTCGTGTGTGCAGCCATGGGCCTGGAACCAACGTACGCAACAGAAAGCATCGTGTGGGAATTCTCTCCCGAACTCATTCCCCCCCTCCTTTTCTGGGGCATGACGGCCCTCACTGGTGTGTTGGGTTGGAACATGGATGAGTCGGCCACGTCTGAGACCGCGGAGGCTTGAACATGGACGCCAAGACCATCCTCAATCCAAAATGGTGGCTGCTCGCGTTCGGTGTGCTTTTCTTCCTTGCAGGTCTTTCGAATTACCTCGGCGCTGAGGGCTCTGCAGACACAGCATACCCGGGCGATTACACGGCACGTGACGTGTTCTACGAGCAAACCTTTGGCCTCTTCACCATGGTGGCGGCAACGTTGGCGATCGTGACCTCATTGAAGGTCAGTGGCCGCGAACTTTCCATCCTCAGCATGACGTCTTCAGGGGTCATGATGGCCTTCATGGTGCTTCACTACATGGCCGGCGAGAACGTCAACTACGGCTTCAACGATCCAGTCATTTTGGGTGTTGTGTTGTCCTTGTTGGCCCTGCTGGGCATCTCAGGTTTCCTTCACCTGAACGGAGAAGATTCGTCCATGGAAGCCTCAAATGAGGCGTGATGGATGAACCGCACCGTGTTGACCCTCCGCATTTGTGGATGGTCCAGCATCGGCATGGGACTCATCTTTTTCCTCATACCAGGTTGGTATGCAGCGCTTGAGGGTGCGAGCACCGAAAACATCGCTTGGCTCCGCAACCTTGGCGCTGCCTTGATCGCCGTCAATGGCGTTGGTGCCCTGCTGGCCGCCGAGGATCCTGAACGAGAACGTCGCTTGTACGACGTGGTCATGTTGGCCTCCGTGCTCGAAACCGTTGCCTTGGGTTGGTCCACCTTGATGTGGGAGTTTTCTGCCACGGAGGCCGTGTTCATCACCGGCCCCCTGGCCCTGGCCGCTTTGGTCAGCGTGGCTTTGGTGGCGTTTCGTCCAGCCAAAGAATGACGGGCACCCTCAACACAAGTTCATACCATCGCCCGACGACGTTGGGCCATGGACGATGAGCGATCCCTCCCGCTCTTCGTCCTCCCCATGACCCTCATGCCCGGCGAAGTCACCCAACTTCGGGTCTTCGAACCACGGTACAAGCAAATGTTGGACACGTGCATTCTGGACGAACGGCCGTTCGGCCTCGTCCTCAACGACCCCTTCCAACCCGTCCGCGGCTGGGACGGCCCGAGGACCACAGGCACCTTGGCGCACATCGAAGCGCACGAAGAAGCGGGAAGCAACCACATGCTGGTGGTTCGTGGCGGCCAGCGCTTCGACGTGGAAGAGGTCATCGAACCGGCCCTTCCACCCTTTTCCGACCCAGCGGTCAGCGATTTGGTGGGTGACGACGGTTTCTTTCCCGATCAGGAGGCTTTGATGGACCGTGCCGAAGCCCTCGGTCGTTCCGACCTTCCCCTTCACATCAGCGCGCGTGTTCGCCTCCGCCCCTCCTTTGAGCCCAACGAGGCGGCCATGGTCTCCGTCTGCGAGCTGTTGAGGACGACGATGACCGGCATCGCCGGCGCCATGGGCATCGATGAAGCGACGGCCGCACCGTGGGTTGAATCACGGCTTGAAGAGGTCGAAGCGGCGGGCACAGACGGCATTTTCCTGGCCGCCGCCATGGTGCTTCCCGACCTTGAATCCCGCCAACAGGTCCTCTCGAGCCGCTCGCTTGACGATGCCCTGAACGAACTGGTTGTGGGCTTGCAGGAGATCCGCAGAGACCTCGGACTCGAAGAGGAATGACCCTCACATGGAGAAGAGGACCTTGCCAATGTTCTTCCCATCGTGGAGGTGATGGTGGGCTGCGGCCGCTTCCTCAAGCGGCATGACACCATCGATGACCGGGTCAAGGTGGCCCTCTTTGACGCCCTGCACCAACCGCTCCATTTGTGCGAACAGAACGTCTTGGCGAGACCATGTGCCCATGTGGACACCAACCAAAGAACGGTTGCGGGTCATCAGGCGCAGCGGATCGATTTCCGTCCGACGCAACCATGCAAGCGCGGTTCGAAGCGGTTGGCGCTTCCCTGTCGGAGCAAAGGTGGACATCCCGTAGGTGTAGACCCGACCGCCTTCCCTGCATGCGGAGAGGCTGCGGACCAAATGGTCGCCACCAATGGGGTCCAAGACGTGGTCCACACCAGTTCCATTCGTGGCTTTTCGGACCACGTCGACGAAGTCCTCTGTGTGCCGGTCGATGGGTGTGCCTCCGAAAGAGCGGATGATGTCGGCCTTTCCTGCAGAAGCCGTGGCCCACACACGCTCAACCCCTGCCCAGCGGCACAGTTGCAGAGCGGCGGTACCGACGCCACCCCCTCCACCATGAATCAGCACCGATTCGTCGGACGAAAGATGGCCCAAATGGTGCAGCATGTGATGCGCGGTCAAGTAGGTCACGGGCATGGCTGCAGCGGCTTGGAGGCTCACACCTTCCGGGATGCTCACCACCCGGTCCGCCTTGCACACCAAGTAACTCGTCTGTGCCCCGGTTCCAGGCACTGCGATGACCGCATCGCCCACCTTGAGACGGTCAACCTCAGATCCGACCGCCACCACGGTTCCCGAGGCTTCGTATCCAGGGGTAAACGGATAGGGCGGTCGTGGACTGTACAACCCAAGCCGCTGAAGCAGATCGGCGAAGTTGATCCCGGCGAAGGCCACCTCAACGGCCACCTCATCATCGGCCGGTTCGGTGGCTTCGAAGGATTCGATGCGCATGGTTTCGGGCGCGCCTGCCTTGGTGAACACCAACCGTTTGGGCATGAAGCACGGGCGTCGAGACCGGGTTTCAAGCCGCCGTCGAAATGAGCAGGCTCCGGTCAGAATGGCTTTGAACGGGCGTGACAAATGGAAGGCCATGAGCACCCACTCCCATGAAACGGCCAAGCGCGTCTTGGAAGCCGTTGACCAAAGCGGGGCCCACTACGGCTCAGGCTTCCCCATGATCGCCAGCGAGAACGTCATCTCACCCATGGTTCGCCGTGCATGCGACAGCGATCTCCACGGACGGTATGCGGAAGGATTGCCTGGAAAACGGTACTACCAAGGCTGCGACGATTTCGACACCATCGAAACCATCGGGATTGACTTGGCCAAGAAGGTCTTCAACGCGAACTTCGCAAACATCCAACCGATTTCTGGCACCGTCGCAAACATCGCCGCGCTCAAGGCGATGGTCAAGCCCGGAGACCGCATCACGGCGGTCTCAACGGCGGACGGCGGTCACATTTCTCATGCTCAAATGGGCGCCGTTGGCCTGAGGGGGTTGGACCTCCACACCTATCCTTGGGACGAAGACCGCATGGAGCCTGACGTGGACGCTGCCGCTGCCATGATCCGAGACACCAAGCCAGCCCTTGCGTTGTTTGGCGCGTCCGTGTTTTTGTTCCCAACGCCGCTGAAGGAACTCGCCGACGCCGCACACGAGGTCGGCGCGCGCGTCATGTACGATGGAGCCCACGTGCTCGGCCTCATCGCTGGCGGCGTGTTTCAAGACCCGCTTCGAGAAGGAGCGGACCTGATGACCGGATCATCGCACAAAACCTTCCCAGGGCCACAAGGAGGGTTCCTTCTTTCGAACACCGACGATGAGAAGATGCAACGACGTCTCAACAACGCCGTCTTCCCCGGGACGAATTCTTCCTACCATCTTCACCATGTGGCAGGCAAGGCGGTGGCGTTGGCCGAGTTTGAGGCCTACGGCGCCAGCTATGCCCAAGACACCGTCACGAACGCCAAGGCGCTGGCAGAAGCACTGGCGGCCGAAGGCTTCGATGTGCTCGCTGAAGAACGCGGGTACACCGCCAGCCACCAAGTCTTGACGCGGCACGGCGAAACCGATTCTGGGGCCGGTCGAGCCGCTGCAGCCCTGCTCGAGGAAGCCGGGATCATCACGAACATGAACATGCTTCCAGGCGACACTCGCGCGCTTTCACCCTCGGGCCTTCGCCTCGGCGTGCAAGAACTCACCCGCCACGGTATGGGCCCGGATCAGATGCAAGACGTGGCCACGTGCTTCCGTCGGGCGCTGATTGACGGCGTGGACCCAGCGCAAGTGAAGACCGAGGTGGCGGCCATCCGAGAAGGCTTCACCGACATCCAGTATTGCTTCTGAGCGTGAACGCCTTCAGCGGCCGTTGTGGCATCTGCCACAAAGGCTCATGCAGGCATCCTATGGGCGATGGTTCAGGCCTCGGGTTCTCGCTTGCCGCGAACGAAGGCCGAGGCCACGAGGACGCTCAGCATCGTGGACACAACCCCGATGCTTGGCAGACCGTCGCTCTCTCCTGCATCCTTGGTCGGCACAGCATCATCGGCGGTGTCCTCGACGTCTTCGCAAAGGATCCAGTGAACGTCAACACCAGGCGCTCCAGCCCCGGTGATGCCACCGGCTTCTGCAAGGTACAAGTCATTGGAACCCGCCGGCCATTCGACGACAGAGTTCCCCGGATAGAATCCAACACTGCTGTCCCACACCGGTTGTCCGTTTGCTTCCCACGTTTCCTCACATGGGCAGACATACGGGGTCCAGAACTCGTCCAGTCCACCATCCACAATCGGATCTGCAACCCAATCAGGGCCGCCGCTTGCATCGTCATGGATGAAGACAATCTGGTAGTAGTTTCCAGTATTCGCAGGGAATTGGTACACGTCACCGATGGCGGGCGCCGTCGTGTTGTCCCACACGGCCACGTTCAATCCATCACAGGGGCCCGGGCTGGGCCCGTTGCCGTTGCAAAGGACCCAGTGGATGTCGACCCCAGGCTCACCGGCACCCGTCGTGACGCCACCGGATTCGAGCGGGATGTACAGGTTCCCCGAGTTCACAGGGTGTTCGACAACATAGTCTCCGGGATACGCGGTTCCCGCGACCCACACCGGCTCGCCGTTGGCGACCCACGTTTCCTTGCACGGGCAGTCGATGGGCGACCACACGTCCATGTCAACGTCGGGCGCATTCACGCTCCAGAACGGACTTCCTGGATTGACTTGGTAGTAGTCTTGAGAACCGCTCGGATACTCGTAGATCTCACCTGAACTCACGTTCATCGATGCATCCCAGACGCCGAGGACGTCCAATCCAGCGCATGGGCTGGAATATGGCATCGCACTGCCGTCGCAATGGTCCCAGTCAAGGGCGGACAACGTCGGCTCCGATCCATTAAACCAATTGTCAAGCGCGATCCAGAGTGTTCCAGACGTCGCCGGCCACTCGACCACGTCGTTGACGCTGTAGATGGTGGAAGCATCCCACACGGGTTGGCCGTTGGCGACCCACGTTTCCTTGCACGGGCAGTCGATGGGCGACCACACATCCATGTCAACATCGGGCGCATTCACGTTCCAGAACGGACTGCCTGGATTGACTTGGTAGAAGTTCTCTGATCCAGCGGGATACTCGTAAATTTCACCGGAAGTGACGTTCATCGACGAATTCCAAACGCCAACGATGTCCAATCCAGCACATGGCGTGGTGGCAGGAGCGTTCGAACCATAACAGGGCTCCCACGACATGTCGGTCGAGGGTTCAACCGCGTTGAATTGGTTGTCGAGGGCAATCCACAGTTCATTGGAACCCGAGGGCCACTCGACCACATCGTCTTCGTAGTACACTGTGGTAGCATCCCACACAGGTTCGCCGTTGTTCATCCAAACCTCTTCACATGGGCACTCAACCGGCGCCCACACGTCCAAATCAACCGTTGGAGAGAGAACCTCTTGGTCGACGTATCCTTGGATCACCACTTGGTAGTAATTCTCCGAGCCTGCGGGATGTTCGTAAATTTCTCCCGTCGAGACACGGGCCATGTCGTACCATGCACCAACGTAGTCCAAGCCACCGCATGGACCGCTCGAGACATTGTCCTGCTGGCCGCAGAGTTCCCACTCGTTGCCGTCAGCCCATGGCTGTCCGGGTTCAACGCCTGCCGTGGTTGACGGCATGACGGCGATCCAGAAGGAGGTCGAATTTGCAGGATGGAGCACGATGGTGCCCGAGGTGTATGTGGTGCTTGAATCCCAAACGGTTTGGCCGCCAGCCTCCCAGATTTCCTCGCAGGTGCAGTATTTCTCAGACCATGCATCAAGGTCGACGCCAGGCGCACCCACCAACTGAGCGCTGATGCCCTCTGAAACAATGTAGAAATTTCCTGATCCGGCAGGATACTGGAAGATGTCTCCAGCGGTCACGATGGTGCTGTTGGTCCACACTTTGCCGCCAGTTCCGTTGAAATCGTCGCACAGGAATCCACTGGGCGCGTCTCCGCTGCACAACCTCCAGATTTGCGAGCTTTGGGAACTTCCCGGCTCGATACCCGTCCCATGATCGAACGAGTAGTACAACGCGTTCGATCCCGCAGGCCATTCAACGACCGCATTTTGCAGGTATTCGACCGTCGCATCCCAGAGGGGCATGCCACTGTCTTCCCAAATTTCCTTGCAGTCGCAATGCAACGGTTCTCCCCATGCATCGAGGTCGACACCAGGCGCGCCAACGGTTTGGCTGCTCATGCCCACGCCCACGACGGCGTAGAAATGATCTGAGTTCGCAGGGTACTCGTACACCTCACCTTCAGAAACGAGCGTGGAGTTTTCCCAAACAGGTGTGGAAACGTTGACCAGCGATGCACACGACCCCTCACAGAGCGTCCAGATGCCCGTATCCTCTGAAGGGACGTCACCCGCGCTCGTGCCGGCATCCAACGCGAACCAAACGGCACCGTTGTGCTCCAGAATCTGCCATGGATTGTACGCGACCGTGGAATTCCACACGATGCCGCTTGCTTCAGCAATTTCTTCGCAGGAACAGGGACCCGTCCACTTTGTGGTGGTGCCCGGTTCAGACGTTGGTCCTCCGGTGGTGGTTTGCCAGAAGTTTTGGGAACCCACGGGCCATTCAACAATGTCGTTGACGGCGTAGGATGCCGTACTCTCCCATGTTGGGCCACCTAGGCCATCTGAGATCATGACAAAGTTACAGTCCGAACTGGAACCGCTCTGGTTGCCTGAGAGCTGATGGGAATCCCTTGCCTCGACGTGCGATGGTTCAATGGTTTCTTGAGTTTCAAAATTCATTTCGATGGTGTCACGTTCCATGCTGTAGGCAGACATGTGGAGTACCATAATCGCGACGATCAACCAGCAACTCAATTTGCGCATGCTTCGATTGGGTATTTTTTGCATATAGCGTTGTTTACGACGAACGCTCCCACGCCATCGAAAAAACCACGCTCCTCGAAAACGCGACCATCATCCGATGACGACGTCGTCCGAATGGTTTCGGAACCCGGGGTTAATCCCGTCGCTGGGCAGCACGCTGCACGAGACAACGTCTCCCGTGCTCAAGCTCACGGTCGCCACATCTTCGCCAATCGAGACGTTGTTGACGTACCAACGAACGGAGGACGCGTCTACGTCACCCTGCGGGTCCGTGTATTCGTAGACGCATGCGAGGGCGTCGTCCACGCCAGGCGATGCGGGCGTCACGGAGACGTTGGTCGCCACCGGCATGGCGCTCAAATTGGACCATTGAACGATGCCTCCTGCGCCCACGTACATCGCGAGGGCCGTCCCGCCGCCCGGCACGAGGTCCTGCATGGCATCGCTCCCGCCGCCAAAGGCCACCGTGGCGCCGTTCCAGATGCCAAGATGCGCTTCGGTAAACACGTCACCAGGTTCTGGATCTCCGTACATGCTCATGTTGGCACCGTTCATGGCCCACAAGTATGCCATGGTTTGCAACCCCTCCTCGGTCCACACAAAACCGGTCGGGGCGACGTCCACAATGCCAGTGGCTCCGACATAGAGCGCCAACGC
>QQSJ01000039.1 GCA_003602635.1 Candidatus Poseidoniales archaeon | reverse complement strand
AACATGTTCCGCAACAAGGACAGCACGACGCTCAACATGCTCATGTTGACCATGCTGTGCACGACGTTGCTGCTCGCCATGCCGTTCTACGCCTACCCTGGCATGGACTTGGTCTTCAGCGGTACGGGCCTCCAGCCCTTGCTCTTCGTGCTCGGATTCACGACGGCCATCGCTTACGTGACCACGGGCTTCCGAGACAAGCCGTGGTTGCTCGTGCTCGGTTCCCTGACCGGAGCCGCCGTCGTCTTCGTGGTCGTGATTTGGGTGCTCCAGTACTTCGAGCAATCCAACGCGTTCAACGTGTTGTTCACGGGCGCTGGATACTTCACCAAGACCAAGATTTTCGGCACGGTCGCCGAAGCCAACGCTCCGGACCGTGGACTGCTCTTTGCATCGTTTGGACCAATCGTGTTCATCTTGGCCCTCAGCATGGGCATCATCGCGCTGTGGCGCGGAACGCGCCAGCGACGCCATGAGCACATCTTCATGGCCACGTGGGTCCTTCTGGCCATCTTCATGTCCTGGACAGCTGCCCGTTTCATCTTCAACGCCACTCCGGCTTTGGCCGTGCTTGGCGCGTGGGGCGCCGTGGGTCTCTGGGGCTGGTCTGGCACCAAGGAAATGTCCCGAAAGATGCGGCGCATGGGTGTTCGTACGCCTGCTGACCGGATCACGGCCACGCGCAAGGCCGTTTGGCGCACGCCTCAGTTCAGCGCCATCATGCTCGTTCTGATCATGCTTGGTGGCCAGCACATGACCTACGGTCTTGACGCAGGTATCCCCGGCTCTTCTCCAGCCGAGGATGACATCGACGAGACGTTGTTCAACATCATGCCCGACATCCTCCGCTGGGACGTTGCAGGCTTCTCCTTCCTGAACCCGACCGGGTACGAGGACGGTGGCATGCGCTACCTCGGTTCCTTCGGCAGCAGTTTCAACCAACAGGGATGGAACGATGCGTATGCATGGCTCGCTGAACAAGACGCCGAACAACCGTATTCTGAGAAGCCCGCCTTCGTGTCGTGGTGGGACTACGGTTTCCAAGCCTTGACCTCTGGCGACCACCCCTCCGTTTCTGACAACTTCCAGTCGGGTATCCCCGCCACAGGAAACATGCTCCTCGCACGTGGCGAAGCCGACTTGGCGGCCATGTGGTTCTGGCAACTCGCTGAGGCTGACCGTATGTATGCCTCGGACCGTGGCCATGAGACGATCTTCACGCCTGCGTTCGACGCCATTCTGCAGGAACACCTCACCGATGCACAGTACGATGCCCTCTTGGACATCAACGACGGCACCGAATTCACCGACGTCACCCGCCTCATTGAGGGCGAAGAGCGCGACCTCAGCCTCCCCGTCGAGGTGCTTGACGCGTCCTTCTCCGTGGTGCAGACCAACCGTGACACCGTGATGACCCAGGGTCACAAGCTCAACGACGACGGAACGAGCAGTTCCGATGACCGATGGCGTCTTTGGAAGGACGGCGAGATTCTCGCCTGCGCCGAGAGCCTGGCCAGTTCCTGTGACGGCACGGATTTCCTGTCCCAAGAGGACGCGAACCGGACCTTCAACAACAACGTGCGCTTGCAGACCGACACCACCTTCGAAGTCACGCACTATGTGTTTGGCGACTACTGGTACACGGCCGACCTCGCTGAAGAGTTCAACTCCGTGTCGACCCACATCCACCGTTCAAACGCTCGTCTGGCCATGACCGTGCAGTTGCTCGTTCAGGGCCTGTCTGAGGCGAACATGATGGAGCTCTACACCAGCGTGATTGGTCTCGAAGGCCAATACACCGTTCAGGATTACGAAGGCGCACCCGGTCAGACCGTGGACCGCGACCACGAAATCCGCTACTTTGCCGTGGACAACCGCCTCTACCCCCGTGCGGGTCGCTACACTGCGGACGCACAGTACAACGGCGGGCAACCGATGGGCATCTTCGCAGCCCCGACCATCCTTTCTGGACAGGACCCGACGACTTTCCTCACGGAAGTCTACGAAACCCAACGCGGTGCGTTCTCCGATGAGATGACGCGCGAAGAAGTAGACGAAGCCATCCGTCAGGACGTGCTCAACCAGCAAGCCGGTGCAGAGATTGACCCGGTGCAGATCATTGACGTGCGCGCCGACCACACCGCCGAATTCTTCGACACCATGGTCGCACGTGCTTACGTCGGTTACGGTGCCTCCACGCTTGGCGTGGCCAGCGACGGTTCCAACCCACAGCCGGCTCAGCACTTCGGACAAAGCGGGTCTCCTGGGACCTTCATGTCCCAAGCGTTGCCTCTGCCTGGTGCCATGATGAACCACTTCGTGCTCGCCAATTACAACGACGACACCACGGTCGAGAACTCCTACGGACAAGCCAACTCCATGGTCAAGATCCTCAAGTTCTACCCAGGTGCTGAGATGACCGGTCAGGTCACCTTCGCCGACGACGGGCAGCCGTTGGAAAACGTGCGTCTGCTCATCGAGCGTGACGCCTTCTCCGGAGAATCCGGCGAGGACCTCGACGAGGACACCTACTGGATCCCCATTGGCTTCGTTGACACGGACGCTGAAGGGCGCTACAGTTTCATGGCGCCTGCTGGCCACATCCGTGTGAGCGCCTTCATCGGCGAATACGAGCCGACGGCCGCGCGCAATGCGATTCAAGACGGTTCGTTCACCGAGAACCTCGGTGACATCCTCGCTGAATACAACGACGACCGCACCGTCAACGACATCACCGCCATCCTCGGCGAAGTGGCCAACATGACCTGGGTGGGCGAGTCTCACCTCAACGTCAGCGCCGACGAAGCCAACCGGGTGGTTGCCCTCGACCGCACGGCCGACGTCTCCGTGGCATCGAGCGGTGTGAGCGGCGTGGTCACGTGGATCGGCGACGAATCCTTTGCCGGTGAGCCTCTGGTCGACACGACGTTCATCCTCCGTGACATCTGGTCCTACACCGAAAACCACACGGTCGTCACCAACAACGGTTCGTTCACCACCGACGAAACCCGTATCCTCCAGGGCACGGGTGAAGTCACGTTCACCGAAAACGGCACCTTCGAGTCCGACGGTGTGGCCGTGGCCCGTGGATTCACGGGAACCTACACGCGTCAGTTGACCGGTGACCGCATCCACACCGCAAACGGAACGTGGACCGGTCGCGGCATCATTGACGGTTGGGTCAGCGAAGCCGATCTCGTCAACGCCAGCGACTGTCTGGACAACAACGCCCGCACGCCTGACAACACTTCTGTGTGCACCATGACCGGCGAGGACAACGCCACGAAGTACCTCTTCGAAGGCACGGTCGAAGCCAGCGGTCGTGTGGAGACCCTCTCGCCCACCGTGGTCGTGAGGGACGTGGTTGGACAGACCTTTGAGGGCGCAGGCGTCTTCGAAGGCGTCGGGACGCTCAACGGAACGGGTCTGTTCGCCGGTCAAGGCGACTTCTCGGGTCCAATGGTCCAGCCCGGTTCCTTCTACAAGACCGGCCTGCTCCCCGGTGTCTACAACATGGTGGCTGTTCTCCCGAACGGCAGGAACGTCCTGCTGCCTGACCCTGTTGAAGTGGGCATCGAGGCCTCCTACGACCTTGAAATGACCATGCCCGGAGCCGTCTTTGCTGACGTGCTTGAGGACATGGACGGCAACATCCTGCCCAACACGATCATCGAAATGGTGGACACCGGCCTCGGTTTGGACGCGGCCGTCACCATCGTGACCGATGAGAACGGCAGTTTCACGCAAGGACCGATTCCTTCTGGTGAGTACTACTACCGTGTCGACGTCGATCAAGACGGATGGTACGAAGTCAACGCGACGTTCAGCGTTCAAGACGAACCTCAGAACATCACGCTGGCCTACCCCGTGCCGCCGATGACCGACGTCACCATCCAGCTTGAGGCGCCCTTCGGCGGCGACGGTCAACCCACCCTCGACGTGGCCAACCGTACGGTGACGCTGACCAACGACGCGCCGGAGCTCGACCCCTACGTGGTGGTCAGCGACGAGAACGGCGTTGTCTACGCGGAAGTCCCCATTGGAATGTACACCGTCTCCGACGACGGTGACGCGGACCAATTGCTTCTGGCTCGGCTTGATGTCGGCGAGGAGGACTTTGGCGTCACCATGACGTATGCGGCGTCCACGTGGCTGAACGGCACGGTCTCTGCACCGATGGCTGGCGTCGATTACGACGCGTGGTTGGAGTCCGAGCGTGAGACCGAAGCCGTGACTCAATTGGAAGTCACGGCCACAAGCGCGGACGGTTTGACCTTCACCGCCATCACGGGCGATGCAAACTCGGACAACCAAGGCCAGTTCTCGATGCGTGTGCCAACGGATGCGACCTACTCGCTGACGATGTATTCCATCAGCACCAGCTACGGACACGGTAGCCTCGTCAACGTCACCGACGGTATGGAAGATCTCGACATCATCATCGAGCCAACCGAACTGATCACTGGCGCCCTTTACCACATTGACAACTCCACCACGTGGAACAGCCAAATTCCAGGTTGGGTCCCGGTTGAGATGACCGCGACCAGCGCTGAGGGTGTGGTCTGGCAAGCGACGTCCAACGAGGACGGCAGTTTCCTCTACCACCTTCCAGTTGGCGTTTACGACATCAGCGTCGTGGAAGATGTGACCTACAACGCCACGTCCGACGACGATGTCGTCGTGACGCGCGGCCCCGAGCAGGTCAACGAACCTGCCAGCCTCTACCTGAACCCCGGCGGTCACACGCTGATGTTCAACGTCTTCCAAGACGTGGCCGGCGACGGCAACGTGTCCAACGGAAGCATGGTGACCCCCGCCTTCGCGATCGTGCCCAGCACGGAGCATGGCGAGCGAATCAACGTGACCGCTGACATGTATGCAGCGAACGGCACCTTGTCTGTTGACATGCCAATCGGCACCTACGTCCTTGAATTCGAGGCGCAAGACGCTGCTTCAGAAAACGCCAGCGATTACGCTCTGGCGCCCTCTCAGGCGCTGTCAGCGATCGTCGTTGGCCTTCCCTTGCCCGGCGATGCCATCGATGTGGCGTTGGTTGACGAATGGCGTGTGAACGGTTCAATCGTCGACGCCAACGGCTCTGAACTCCGTCCGCAAGGCGACAGCATGTTGCTGGTGTCCTCCGACGGAGAAGACTACCGCAGCCTCGACGTGGACGAAAACGGAACCTTCGCCGACTACGTCCCAAGCGGCGATTGGATCGCCGTCATTGGCGCCTACGAAGGCGACCTCGGCACGGAACTCCTCCGTCAAACCGTGCAGGTCAGCGAGAACAGTGCTCGCGTTGATCTTGCCTTGGCGACCGTCGTGTCTGCAGAGGTGCAACTGCACCTGCGCGAGGCCCTCAGCGAACGCAACCTGTCCGGCTTCCGGATGACGTTGGTTTCGGCCCACGGTCTTGGCAACGTGTCCTTGGACCTGACCGACGACGACGGCCTCGTGACCGAGCCGATGATGCCCGGTACGTGGTCCGTCCACATGGAGCGACAGGACGTTCAGGACCGCTGGACCCTCGACACCTCGGCCACGCCGTTCACGGTTGCCGCGGGTGAGTCGCTCAACGTGACCGACCTCATGGCATCCCATGAAGTCGAAATCGGCGGCCGCCTCTATTGGGACCTCGACGACGACAACACGCCTGACGCCGATGAGGGCGTTTCGGGTGTGCTGATGAACATCACCAGCCTCGACGGCACGACCTTTGTGTCCAACGTGACCTCCGACGACAACGGTGTCTGGCAACTCTTCGTTCCAGTGCGTACCTCCTACGAGGTCGAAGGAAGCAAGGAAGGATTCGCAGACATTGCGTACGACCTTGACGGCAACGGATCCTACGTGGTCAACGACAGTGCGATGTCCGAGGACCTGCAGGTCTCTGTTGGTCTGGTCGACGTCAGCGGTGCTGTCATCGATGACGTTGATTCGACCCGCCTCGACGGTGCCACCGTCGTGCTGCAGCCCGCTTCTGGCTTGGCGCGTGATGCGATCACCGTGACCAACACGGCGTTCGATGGAACCACGTTGACCTGGAGCGCGGAAGTTGAACCAGGCGCATGGGTCGTCGTCGTTCAGCAAGCGAACCTTGGTGAAAACGACGGAGCCGTCGCCATCGACCTGCTCGACGCGAGCGTTGGCTCTGGTGGGCACCTCAACCAAACCATGACCATTGGCGGCTTCATTGACTTGCAAACCTCATGGACGGGCATTGACTTGGTGGAGTACCACCTTGGCAGCGCCTCCGATGGCGCTTCGATGATCAGCGAGGCCCCCACCGTGACGGTGGACCTCGACGGTGAAGTGGCCTGGGACGTGACCTTGGGTGCAGACGGTGCCATCAGCCTCCTCGTGCCCTCTGGGCGCGTTTCCTTCGCGGCTGACATGGTGACGGTGCAGCACGCCTTGGCGCTCAACATGAGCTACGAAGGCAGCACCGTGACCAACGTGGCAGCGGACCGCCAAGAATTGACGCTGACGCTCGACCGCCGTGCCGACCGTGACCTGTTGGTCGATGTCGGGACCGTGGACCAAGACACCGTGGAATCCTTCACGAACGACGAAAGCGGCGTCGACATCCAAGCGAAGCAAGACGGAGCCTACGAGCACACCGCCGTGGAGTTCACGGTGGACGTGACCTACGACGGCACCGAGTTCGAGGACGTCTTCACCGCCACTGGAAACGCGGGCAACGCACCTGACGCTGCTGACTGGAGCGTTGAATTCTGGAACGAGACCGGGGAGACCTGGCAATCCTCCATCGAGGTTCGCCTCGGCATCGGTGAAGACGCGTCCACGGACGACGTTCCGATGGAAGCGACGCTGAAGGTCCGTGTGAACCTCCCCGATCAGAACACGTCCTTGTCCCTGCAAAATGGACACAGCGTGAACGTCCTCCTGACGACTGAAACGGGAGAATTCACCGAGCGCTCCGTGACGGTTCGCGTTCCAATCGTGCGTGGCTTTGACGTTGAAGCGATGGACGACCGCGCCGGCATTGGCAGCGGTGACGTTCAGACGCTCACCACGATGCTCACCAACACGGGCAACGGCGACGCCACCTACACGTTCGAAGTGGTCCAGAACTACGATGCAACGCTGTGGGAAGTGACGCCAGCGACGAGCACCATCACGGTGGCCGCCGGTGACAGCCGTTCGCAAGCGTTCAACGTCCGTTCTGACGAGGCGTTTGAATCCGGTGAACTCGAAATCACCGTGGGTGTGTCAGAAGTGGGCGGCAGCAGCGACAGCCTGACCTTGACCGTCGTGTACGCGCAGATTTCCCTGAGCGTGAACCAATCCCTCGCCGTTCAACGTTCCGACAACACGGCCGAGCAGGAGTCGACGACCATCGTCATCCCTGTGACCAACAGCGGTGAGCGTGACGCCATCGACTCCGTGATTGTCTATGCGCGCCAGCAAGACGCGGACCAGGACTACCAGCAGGTTACCATCAGCGTGCCAGCGGGTGAGACCGTGGACGCAGCCTTCGATGTTGGCAAGATGACCAACGGCAACAAGCGGTTCGAGTTCTACATCGAGGTGACCGGCGACGACGAAGACTATGCGACGATCGCGTCGGACACCGAAGGATCGGGCGATGAGCCCGTCGACTTCCAGATCCGCTTCAACATCGAGACCACGACAAGCAACAGCGGCATGGGTCAAACCATCTTGGCCGTGATCGTTGTGGCCATCGTTGGATTGGTGACGTGGGGCGGTTTGAGCATGTCTCGTTCCGGTAGCCGTCGCTTCTGAAGGTCAACACGCCTTCAAATGCGAGATGGGGCTTATGACAGCCGTGAGGCCGTCGGCGTTGGAAGGAATGGAGTTCCTCCCGGAACCCGGGGAACCCCGGATGTTGACCGCGGTGGACCCTTCTGCCGTGCAGCATGAAGCCCAATGGCGCTCTGAAGTCATGGGCTGGGCTCCGGCGCTGGTCACCTCGGTGCCCATGCGGCGACGTCATGTGGCGCGATCCTCCCTTGGGCTGGTCATCCTGCTGATTCTGGTTGGCATCATCGCGAGTCAGGGTTGGTTCCTCGTGGAAATCCCGCTCGGAGATTCCGAATGGGCGTTTGAGGACTCGGGCTTGCGAGAACTTGCTGATGAGGGCTATGACGGGACCGGGGTGCGTGTGTGTGTCGTGGACACAGGTGTTGACACCACCCACTCTGCGCTTGAGGGTCAGCGCGTTGAGTTCCGTGACTTTGTCGGGTCTTCCTCTGAGCCTCTTGACCGAGGAGCCACTGCACACGGGACCATGATGGTCGGACTCATGGTGTCCGACGGTCACCAGAAGGGTGCGGTGCCGGGCGTCACCCTGGGCGTAGCTGCTGCGCTCTCGGGGAACGTGGACGGCGACAACACCGGTGATGACGTGATCGTGGCTGAAGCCATTGACTGGTGCAGGACCGGTTTCAATGCAGACTTGATTTCGCTCTCGCTTGGCGGAGAACGGATGGACGGTGAACGTGACGTGGTGGTTTCCTCCGTTCGAAGGGCCCTGGACGAAGGCGTGTTCGTGGTGGCTGCTGCGGGCAACGACGGCGGCCAAGATGACGACGGTCGGGTGGCCTCACCGGCCTTCCTCCCACGCGTCATCGCCGTCGGTGCATCCAACGAGGCTGGCGCCATTTGGATCAATTCATCTCAGGGTGACGGCAGCGGTGAATCTCCAAACCAGAAGCCTGAGGTCATCGCTCCCGGCGTGAACGTCATCTCCACAGGTTCCGATGATGCTTGGTACGCTTCGAGCGGCACGTCGGTCTCGACCGTCTTGGTCAGTTCAGCCCTTGCGATGATTTTGGAAGCACATCCCGAACTCATGGTCGACGACGACCGTTGCATCGAACACGTCAAATTCGCGCTACGCGAAGCCCTCGGTAGCAACCATGACACGCGCACTGGGTACGGGACGTTGGACGCAAAAGCATGGTTCGAACAGGTCGATCCGGCCTGTCCTCCCGCCGAATGAGCCGTTGTGTCGCGGGCCGTTTTGATGTATCAAAATATGATACAATCAGAAGAATCCGATACCTTGCGTGGCGCAAAAAGGCCCACAGCGTTATATCCGGTCTGGACAACGCAGGCACGGTGGATACCGTGTCGATGTCACGACCCTTCAGCAGCCTTTCCCTTGTGACCATTCTCTTGCTGTCTTTGATGGTTGGGATGGTCACCGTCCCAACCGTTTCTGCAAACAACGAGACCAAGGCCGGCATCGTGGTCGGCACAGAGACCTGGTCGGGGACCCACACCTTGACTGGAAACGTGACCGTGGCTGAAGGTGCCAAGTTGGTCATCAACGCCGGCACAACCGTCAACGTGCCTGCTGGAAAATACCTCCAAATTCGCGGCGCCATCTGTGCAGGTGACGCCAATTGCGGTGCAACACAAGGCAGCACCAGTTCTCCTGTTCGTTTCCTTTGGGGGACGCCTGCGGACGCCACGGCCTACGGATGGTGCTACTCTCCCGGCGGGCAGGCTCCCCTCTACAACCAAGACGCTGCCTGTGGTGGTGGAATGATCGTGCGGGACACGATCGACGAAGCCTTGACCAGCCTCAACTTTGTTCACTTTGAGAAGGCCTACGGCATTCCGGTTTACTCTGCAAACGCCCAGAAGTGGTTGTTCGGAGCCTTGGTCTTTGACGGAGCGAGCATGGATGCGAACGGTCTTTCGTTCACGGACATCAACACGAGCAACATCATCGCCTTGAACGCGGCCTCGCCGACCATCACCAACTCTGCATTCACGCTTGGTGTTGACGAGCAGTCCTACAAGGCGGCCTCCATCCAAGCCTACGGTGCTGGGCTGGGTATCCTCTCGACGATGCAAGTTTCTGACTCCACGTTCACCGGAGACACGGAAGCCCAGTGTGGCAACCAAGGCGGTGGATTCTCGATGATCTACACCGAGGACTCCTACATCCGTTTGGACCGCCTGGACATCAGCGACAACGCCTACGGTGTCTTCATGCGAGGCACGTCGGGTTGGCTCACCAACTCCAGCGTCGAGACGCTGTGCAACGCGATCGACACCAACTCGTTCAAGCAAACCGGTGACATTGAGCACACGCTCTACATCGATGACAACACCATCCTCACCGAGGAAGGCGCCGGCATCACGGCCTACGACGGCGCACGCGTCTCGGCCACTGGGAACTCCATTTCTGGAGCCAGCAGCGGTTCCGGATTCGGCATTCGTTCCTCCGTCGTCGAGGCGTACAACAACGACATCGGCCCGATTGAGGGTTACAACGGTCTGTGGATCTACGGTTCGTCTGACGTCATCGCCGAGAACAACACCATTCACGACACCGCGCGTGAGCCAGTGGTGCTCGGCGAATACCACTACAAGGACCAAGGCTGGAGCGTGCCCGCCCCCAGCGCCAACCGGATGTACCTCGCCAACAACATCATCGAAAACAACTCGGGTACGTGCAACTCGAACTACATGTATGGTGGTGATTTCCCCTGCCCCGCCATCCACGTGTTCATGGCCAGCGCCACCATCGAAGACAACACGGTGAGCAACAACCAAGGTGACGCCATTCGCGTCAACGGTGGCATCGTCAACGTGCAAGGCAACACGATGGAAACCGGCGACTTCGCCGTGCGCATCTCCCAATTTGACGACAACTACGGCAACAAGTACGGGTCCATCGGTTACTTCTCCGACAACACCTGGACCAACGCCACCCAAGTCTACAACGTGACCGAGTCGCGCATCACCGTTCAATCCGAGTTCATCCCCGACGTCAGCTCAGGCTACCCTGTGATGCTGGCTTGGGAGGGTGCCGAGTGCCCATACGTCACCAACGAATGCCTCCAACTCCCCGTGTCCTCCGAGATGCCCCCGCGTGACATGCCTCTGGCGATCGAACTGGTGACCAACTCGACCGTGTTCTCTTACGCTGACTTGCAGAACTTCGACACGTCGAAGATTTTCGTGCAAAATCAAAACTCAGAGTGGGGCACGCAGGTGCGCAAGGGCGAATTGGTTCGCTACCAAGTCAAGGCGGCCGGTTCGAACGTGGCCGATGCAACCGTCGTCATCCGTGACTCCGTTGGTCTGCCGCTGTACGAATTGGACACCGACCCATTCGGATTCACTGACTTTGTCTCGCTCCCAAGCGACTTCCTGATTGACCGCAACTGGAACCACGTGGTCGGCGACACCGCCGTTGACGTTCCCGGGACGCCAACCGTGGAATCCATCGACGAGAACTCCTGCGCCGACGGCTACGACAACGACGGCGACACCAAGGTGGACACCGATGACGAAGACTGCACAAACGGCCGTGAACAGGCGTTTTACACGGTTGAAGCCTACAAGTTTGGCAAGGGTGAGAAGACCTTCTCGTTCACCCTCTCCGGCGGCGTTGATGACATCATCAACCTCGACAACCTCCGCCCGAGCGTCGTCGTCGATCAACTCGATGGCTCCTCCTTCGCCACGACGGTCACGTTGACCGGCTCGGCGTGGGACGGCATCGCTGGAAGTGGAAGCCCGGGTGAGTATGCACTCGACCAGATCGCCTACGAGAAGCAATTCGGCATCGTGAAGCGCGTGGAAGTTCAACCGCCGGGCAGCCAGTCGTGGTACTCTGCGACGGACACGTCCGGTGCAAACGGTGTCATCACCAAGGACAACCATCCGTTCAAGTCCTGGACCTTTGAGTGGGACCTTTCGGGTCACCCTGAAGGCGAAAGCGACGTGACGTTCCGCGTCCGTTCCTTCGATGGATTGGACAACTCCGTGCAAGAGACACGGAAGTACAAGCTCAACCTCGTCGCTCCCACCCTGATTTTGAACGAGCCCCTTGATGGTTCAACGCACCGCAACGGCAAGGTGCTGTTCACCGGAACTGCCTCTGACCCATACGTGGGTGTCCAAGGTTCCGACATCCAACAGATTTGGTTCAACATCACCGGTCCCAACGACTACTTCTCCCACCTGTACACCCAAGGACAGACGGCCTGGGAATACCAGTGGAACTTCGAGGATTTGCCCAGCGGCGAATACACGTTTGAGGTCTGGGCGGCCGATTCCGACTTCTGCATCGACTGGCCAGACGGTTGCAACGTGGAACGCCGGACCCTGATCATTGAGAATGACAACACGCCACCGTTCGTGACGGTGGACGCCTACGACGCCGGTGGCAGCCTTGTCATCGACGGTGGCATTCTCCGTGCTGACGAGAACACCTACCTCCAGGGCGGTGCCCTTGACAACGACGGTCAGGTGACGCGTGTCGAAGTCCAAATCCTTGACCTTGCTTCTGGCATTTTGATGTCGGATGAAGAGATCATTGTGACCCAGTTCCTCGACAACGGCGGTTGGCAAGCGATTTGGGACACTTCGGATTACATCCATGACCAACAATACGAGATCACCGCCCGTGCCTACGACGGCGAGGATTACTCCGAAGAAGTGACGCGGCGCGTTCGCATTGACAACCCGGTCGACAAGGAGAACAACGCTCCCGTCTTCAACGGCCTCGACTGGCCGCAAACGCTGACGATTTTCTGTGACAAGTACTCGAACAGCATCGACCGCTGCGGCGCCGGTGAAAGCATCGACCTTGCCGCCTTCTTCAGCGATGCAGACGTCGATTCGACGTTGCTCATCTACGACGTGTTCGATGACCCGGCCACCTTCGAAGACGACGACTATCCTGCCTACATCACCATCAACGCCCGTGGCGTTGCCACCTACAACCCGATGGACGGCATGTCCCAAACCACCACCGAGATCAGCGAGTGGTCGTTGGAGCAAGTGATGTTCGAAGCGCAGGACGAATACGGCTCAGTGGCCTACTCTTTCCGCGTCAACTTCCTGGTCCGAGCCGTTGAATTCGACGTCCAAAAGGACAGCAACGAAGCCTTCCTGGACACGGGCGTCCCTGCTTCCTTCTCAGGAACAGGCCTCCCGGGCTCCACCGTGACGGTCCGCAGTGACGCAGGTGGTCTTCGCCTAAACTCGACGCGCGTGCTTTCCGACGGTACGTGGTCGATGGACGTGACCATCAACCAACTGAACAGCGACAGCGTGACGAGCGTGTACTTCGAGATGGACGGGCAACAGGGCAACGACATGTATGAGTTGACACCAAAGGCTGCGGCAGAAGGTGGCGTGTCCATGATTTGGATCATCGTCGGCGCTTTGCTCGCCGTGGTGGTCTTGGCCGGTGTGGTCCTGACCTTCTTCGTCGAATACGAGGACTTTGAGGAGGAAGCCATGGCTGCAGAAGCCCAGGTCGAGGAGGATCCCTATGCTTGGGCCAAGAAGTCTGCACCCGCCATCCCAGCCCAGCAGAACGCAGCAGCCACGCCGGCAGCAGCGGGCGACGGTCAACATCCAGGTTGGTTGTGGGACGCAGAATCCAACCAGTGGGTTCCCGACCCCAACTACGTCCCTCCCACCGAGTGAGGTTGGATCTTGAGCGGCAATCCGAAGCCCGGTGTGCAGGAGAGGATCCTGCTTCACCTCAGGGACTACGTGGACTACAAGTCAAGCGTGGAAGTTCCCTTTGCTCTGTCGCAGATGGGCATTGCGAACGCAGTGGCCATCGCGCGGTCCAACGTTCCAAGGGCGATTGCATCGTTGAAGGACTCAGGTCTTCTGGTTGAACGTCAAGCCCACGTGTCGGGCGTTGCCCGCAAGCGAAAGGCGTACTTTCTGACCGACAGTGGCATCACCACGGCGGAAGAGACGTGGCTCCGCTTGCGAGAGCATCCGGTGCATTGCCTGCTTGAGGACGGTTCGTCCAAGCGGAGTGAGCTTGGCTCGGTGCACGAGATCCTCCCGTTCCCAATGCGCCCTGTCGACGTGATCCGCTACATGGACGACAACGGCGTGCTGGACGTTCGAGGCCTCTCTCCAGATTTGGTCGACCGTGATCTTTCGAAACACGTGGAGAAGCAATTGGTCACATCCTTGGCCGATCTTCCTCGCGTGCGCCAGTTCTACGGCCGTGAACGGGAACTTGACCACGTGGTCAGCCTGCTTGACGCCCGAGCGACAACCCTGCTCGTTCCTGGCATTGCGGGCATTGGAAAGACCACTGTGGCAGGGAAATTGGTCGAACGCTTCACCCATCGCCGCAACATGCTCTACCACCGTTGTCAGGACTGGGAAAGCGCACGTGCGTGTTTGGAATCGATCGCAGAATGGCTCGCCAACATGGGCGATGCGTCCTTTGCAGACTACCTTGCTGCGACCCCGGTCGCTCAACCGTCGGATGCCGCACGGCTGATCGTGGATGCCCTTTCGGGCACGCCTTCCTTGTTGATTTTGGACGACTACCACAAAGTGTCCGACGCCACCCTTCACCAGACCATCCAGGCCATGGCTCTGAACCTCATCGAGGCCGAGGATTTGGTCGGCTTGGTCTTGTTTTCACGTTCGTTCAAACCCGTGGTCGCGGCCAAGGACGCCGAGGGGCGAATCTCAAGTTTCGTGCTCCCCCTCGATGGATTGGAACCGGACGCCACGCGGCAACTGCTCAGCAGTTTCGAGGATTTGTCCGACGAACAATGGTTGCACATTCACGGCCTGTCCCGCGGTCACCCGCTGGTCTTGGAACTCATCAACCGAGGTGCATCGGCAGGAGCATACCACGAGTCGCTGGAAACCTACGTGTCCGTCGAGATTTTCTCCAAGTTGACGGCCGAAGAAAAGCGCGTGCTTGCGGCCCTCTCCGTGTTCCGGGAATCCGTCTCCATCGATGCCCTCAGCCAACAGGACCTGGATTTGGACGTGTTGGATTCGCTTGTGGACCAAGGATTGGCCCGTCAAGCCGACAGCAGCATGTTCGACGTGCACGACCTCATTCGGGAGTTCCTTCTCCGTAGCCTCGATCAGCAGCAACGTCAGGATCTTCACCGTCGATGCATCGCTTGGTACGCGGACCATCACGCCACGGCTGAACAACTGGTGGAATACATCCATCACCTGATTGAATGCGAGGAGCTCGAGGACGCCGTCCATTTGTTGAACAACGAAGGGCGAGGCTTGGTCAGCAAGGGGCACATGGAGGTCCTGACCTTGCTGGAACGTGTCCCGTTTGCGGACCTTGAACGGTCCGACGCCGCATGTTTGCATCAATTGTCAGGCGAGGTGCTCGCCCTGCAGGGTCGGTTGGAAGAAGCCCACGAGGCCCTTGCCGCTGCGCTGGAAGGCGCCATGGATGCTGGCGACCGACGTACGGCCTCTGAAGTGCGTTCCACCTTGGCGGACGTTGCCCTGAAACAGGGTCGCCCAGACGAGGCGTTGTCGCTTCACAGGGAGGCCCTTGAGGGCTTCATTGCGCTTGAAGACGAACAAGGCGCCACGCGGACTTACAACAACATGGGCTACCTTTTGCGCCGTAAGAACGACCAGAAGGGAGCTTTGGAGGCCTACGCTCAGGTCGAAACCATCCTCAGCACCAGCGGGACGCCCAAGGCCTTGGTCGGATCGCGCATCAGCCTCGCCCGTGCGTTCCTTGATCTGGGCGAGATCGACCGTGCGCGCGACCACGCCATCGCGGCCTTCGAAAGCACAGACGGTGGCGATGAGGCCATGCTCCATGCACGTGCACAAGCGGTCTTGGGGCGCTATTACGCGAAGGAGAAGGACACGGAATTGGCCCTCCACCACTATTCGAGCGCGGTTGAAGCCCTCTCACAGGGCGGCGACGTGCTGGCGACCGTCGAGATCAGCATCTTGCTTGGGGAAGTCCACGAAGACGGAGGCCGAGTCGAAGAGGCCACGGAGCAATACCGCCAGGCCCTGGTGATCGCCGAGGCCAACGACCTCCGAATGCAAATCGGCGAGTTGTTGTCCAAACTTGGTGGGGTCACACCCGACAAGCAACGTCGGATGGAATACCTGCAGCGTGCGTTGACGGTGTTCCGTGAATTGGGCGCCAAATCTCGCATGCGTGACGTGCAGGCCCAAGTCCATGCCGCGGTCATGAACCGCTGAGCGTGTCCAACGGGGGAATAAGGGCGATTCGCGTGACGCCTTGGTCGTAGATGACCCACACCGCTTCGACGCCAGCCAACACCACTTCTCCTTCGTGCGCGGCCGGGCCGAGGCCTGACAGCAGCACCTCTGCGTCCAAATCACCGGCGCCGTGGTCCAACCGCAACACGTCCTGCTGAAGCACGAGCGTCATCGTGGTTTCATCGGCCTCCGAAGGACGCCAATCGACGCGCTCCACGTACCGCAAGCCCGCATCAAGGCGGGCAGCGTCGTCCGCGCGCTCCACGGCTTCCGCCACATCGTCGAGGTTCGCTTGAATCGCGGCGTTGTTCCAGCGTTCACGGGTGGCCGTTTCGATGCTGTACGCCCACACGCCGAAGACGCTGAGGAGCACGACGCCCAAGAGGAAGGTGAAGACGTAGCCCAGCTCTGTGGCAGCACCTTCCTCGTTTTTGCGAAGACGGCTCATACGTTCACCTCCCGCATGCTGACTTCGAGTAGGGCGATTTGCAGTGAGAATTGGACCACCTCTCCGCCGGTGTGCCACACGGATTCGGAGGTGCCCAAGGCCGGGTCAGGAACCCATCCCACGTAGTCGTCAAGCAGGTCGAGCCGCCCGGGATAGACCGTCCAATCTGCGCTTCCCTCGAGGGCATATGCACCCGTTTCCGCCACGGCTCCACCGTAGGGTCCGGTCCATCCACGCCGGACTTCATGCGCCGGCGCGGAGGCCATCACGTCCCGCGATTGAAGCGTGAGGGTGAGGTCCATCGCACCGGAACCTTCCGGGCTGTTGACGCTTGGATGCAAGGCAGGAATCGTGGCCGCGAAGCGCGGCCCTGGGCCGCCTCGGTCGGTCGGAGATCTGAGCACAAGCGGGTCGAATTCAGGATGGTTTGTCATCACCGCTCCACCTGAATAGGCGACTTCCATGCCGATGATGGAGGATTGAAACGCGTATTGCAGCCGAGAGAGGTGGACGGCGTACACGCTTCCAATCGGATGAAGATCGTCACCGTTCACGTCGCCGTAAACGCGCATCTCCAGGCCAGAGGGGTGCACGCCAGAGCGCCATGCCGTGGCTTGATCTTGAGGTTCAAACCCGAGGGTTGGGCTCCATGGCAGGTCAAGCCTGACCCAGCCGCTGGCTTCGATGCCGACGGCCAAGCAGCGTGCTTCGCCGTCATGAAGCGCGGTCGTGGCGCCATGGTCGCCAACGACTTCCGTCACCCGTGCGCCGTGTCCTGTGACGTTGATCCTCGTGTACTGCAGGGTGTCGACAACGAAACTTGTGTTGCCCTCAGCGTCCAGTTGGATGCTTGTGTTGTCCACGTCGACGGCACTTCGAACCCCTGACAAGACCACCTCGTGGGTTGTGAAGGCGCTGTCACGAACGTCAAACACGAGCCCGGAGGCTGCTCCCGTGTCGCCAGCGGGGAGCAGGCGCACGCCGTCGGCGGTTCCGTTGCCTGCAACCCACGTCGCCCCAAGCCGCCCTTGGGCGGTGAGCCATGCAGGGCCCTGTGCTCCGGCCGGAGGCCATGCGACGTCCACATGGCTTCCTGGAGCCACGGTTCGTCCGTCTCCACGCCAAGTGACGGTGACGGATTCTGAGCCGGGGTTCGTCAGAATCAGATGACCTTGGGCGTCAGGTGGAAGGAAGCGGGTCCCCATCATTGGTCCTCGGTGTGCGTTGAGGGCCACACGCCCGTGGTCTTCCTCATGGTCGAGGTGGACGACCATGTCGGCGGGTGCACTGCTGGTCACGTGGAAAAGCGAAGGGGCGGACACGTTGAGGTCCAAGCTCACGCCGTAGGCCACCTCGGCCTGCGAGGTCGCGTTCATGATGACGCGGTCACGTGTTTCGCCAAGGTTCCAATCCACCATGGCGCGGTCGGCCGAGGTCAGGTGAATCCGATGAAGGCCAGCAGGCAACGGGACGGTCCAAGCGCGTCCGGTTCCGTCCACTGGGTCTTCGTCGCTTGGTGAGGCGAGGAAGGCTCCTCCGTCACCGCGAAGGTAGACCACCGTCAGGGCCGCATCAGAACTGAGGGCACTCGGAGCAGGGTCGAGCGTGACCACATCGCCGGCGCGCAACGCCAAGTCTTCTCCACCGTTGGAGGGTTTGACCTTCACAGGTCCCAACGTTTCAGCCACGCCGGGTGTGACGCTGATCATCATGGATTCCACCCAAGCGGGTGTGGTGTAGTGGAAGGGCCGATCCGCGCCCAGGCGCAGGTCGTCCAAGCAGACCGCCGTTGTTTCCGATTCCTGATGACGGACGTCAAATTCGGCGTCGAAATCGAGCAGGCCGCGCGAACGGAGGGTGTGAGATTCCGCCCATGTGGCGGCATACCACATGCCACTGGCGGTTTCGTCCCAGCGAAGTTGTCCATCGATCGGTCGGATTTCGACGTGGGCCGCGTCCCCCGGCATGCCCGTTTCTGCCAAGGCGTCGGCACGCTGGGCCAAGAGGCCCATCTGGGCGGCCATGTCGTTGCGCTCGATGGAGCCCTGCATCTCCATGATGACGGGCATCATCGACGCCATCATCATGCCAATGATGCTGACCACGCCTCCAAACAGCAGCACGGTGGCGATGGTCGAGGACACGGCCTCGTCTTCACGTTGAAGGTTCAACGCCTCACCTCAATCCGTGCCACGTCGAGTTCGAAGTGCAGGGGGGCGCCGGCCGTTTGGACCGTGAACCCGTCGGTTCCAGAGGCGCGCTGCCATGGACTGATGCCCACGTGCTCGTCAAGCGTGCCTGCGGCACGGTTGAGCGTGTAGTCGGTCAGCCACGCGTCGTGGATTTGGGGCGTGACGATCTGGTCCACGACGTTGCGCATGGTGAACCTCAGGTTCCAGACCTCTTCTGAAAAGACGGTCAGGCCGCCAAGGGACACGAAATCCAACGGGACGCGTCCGCTCCCAATGCTGCCGGTCGTGGTCACGTCCCTCAGCGCCATGGTCAGCCGCACTTCACCGTTGACAAGCGTGTCAAGGTGGACCAACGGGGTCTGTTGCAGGTCCCATGTCTCGTCGCCAAAGCGTTCAGCACGCCCGTGGTTCACCATGGCGATCCTGTGGTCGCCTTGGCCAAGTTCTGTGCTGACCTCAAGGCCGGACAGGACCCAAGACACCGAGCGGTGAATCGCTTGATCGTCTGCATCGTAGACCGTGATGATCGACCAATGTTCGGAACCGACGTCGTGCTCAATGGGTTCTGTGGCGTTCGCCAAGCCCACGACGTGGGTTTCCGTCCCGAGCGGTGTGGTGATGCTGGCGGAACGCGCCGTGCCGTTGGTCATGCTCACCGTGAAGGACGATTCATCGACGCGATCCACCACGATGGCGTCATTGGGCGACAGGTCAGCCTCGATCTTCCAGGTTTCAATGAAGTCCAGAGGCTGAATTTCTGTGGACTGAATCGCAAAGGTCGTCCGTACGCCCACGTCCTCGGGGGAAGCACCTGCCACGGCCAACCGGTCATCAAGCCGGTCCGCAATGCCGTTCGCGCTCTTCCAGTTGACGTTGTCCTCAAAGTCCGTGAGGTACGGTTGCAGGAAGGCGATGACGCCGGCCATGATGGTCATCACCATGGCGAGAAGCATGATGACGCCGAGCACTTCGCTGACGGCTTGCTCGTCCCGGCAAGGACGGTCCGCGCGTTGCATGCGGGCGTCCATGGGTCGAGGACCGCTGCATCCGTCTATGAGCCTTCACGTTGGAGGCTGAGGGCTGCGTGGTCTTCTGGAGCCTTTTGCACGTCCGCCGGGTCGCCCAAAAAAACGCTGAATTCGGGGCCGTCTTGCATGGACAAGTGGATGTCACCCTGGAAGCGTTCGTCAAGGTAGTAGAGCACGGTCGACTCTGCCAAGTGGGGTCGGTTGTTCATGTCGGAAAGGTGGGTGAGGGTGATGGAGGCCGTTGCATCCGTGACGACTTCAGCCAGGAAGGCGCCGGTTTGTTCGTTCGACAAGTGGCCGCCTCGTCCGCTGATCCGCTCCTTGAGCGAACGGGGGTATGGGCCTTGTTCGAGCAGGCGACTGTCGTAGTTGGCTTCGACCGAAATGTGTTCACAACCGCGCACGTGGCGGGCCAGTTCGTCGGTCCACGAACCAAGATCGGTGATGAAGGCGGCCCTGCGCCCTTGATGACTGGCAATGAAGGCTACGTTGTCTGCTCCACTGTGGGGGACAGGAACGGGCAACATCGCCAAATCTGGACCGAGTTGGATGGCTTCGAGCGACACAAACGGCCGCCACAGCTCCGTAATCAACCCCAATTCTTCTGCCGTGCGGGCGTTGGCATGGACGCACAGCCCCCATCGCCGTTGAGCGATCAAGGCGCCACCACCGTGGTCGCCGTGATGATGGGTGATCAGGATGGCGTCCAAGTCACTTGGATGGAGGTCGAGAAGCTTGAGGCGGCGCTCAAGGGAAGCGCCGCTGAACCCTTGGTCCACCAAAACACGCACCTGCTCGGTCTCCAGCAAGGTGGCGTTGCCCTTGCTTCCCGAACCAAGATGCGTGATGCGCAGGCTCATGCCTTGATTGCGCCGTCGGCGAGCGTCAATGAACCTCGCGGTCGAATCATCGTCGGAACACCGCTCCACCACCCTCTTAAGCGTCGCAGAGGGCAAAGAAAGCGTCGAGGGTGCTCGGCAGAGGGTCATCCATGCGCCGAAGTCAGAGCACCCTGCTCATCACCTTGGCCGTCGTGGCAGGTCTCCTGTTCATGTCGCAGTTCCCTGCGCTGTCTCCGGTGGCGTCCAACAACCCGAACGAAGCGACCGGGGAAGCGCCCCCCGTCACCGACAGCGACGGGGACCTCATCCCAGACGTGCACGAGAATTTGTTCGAGGACTGGGTGAACCAAACCACGGCCGACGGACGGATGATCGTCATCCCTGGCCTCGACCGCGACGACGCCCGGGACGCCAAATACGACCTTGACCGGGACGGTCTCAACGCCACGGAGGAATACTGCTGGCCGTATCCCGCCAACTGCACCTCGCCCGGCTTCCCACGCGGACTGACCGGTTTGCTCGATGAAGACGGGGAACGCAGTTACCTCGATCCTCGTGTTTCGGACACCGACGGTGACGGCCTCCCAGACGGTTTCGAGGCGTGGATGTGCCTGCAGTCGGGCGGGTACAACGCCGTGGACATGGTCTTTCGGTGCCCACGCTTCGACCCGCTGAACGCCAGCGAGGGAGCAGAGGACCCAGACGAAGACGGGTTCGACGTCGACCGCAACGGCATCATTGATGCGAACGAGATGTACACCTCTGCAGAGGAATACCGGCACGGCATGCCTCCCTTCCACGTGGACGAGTTGGACGGCTTGTGGTGCGTGGCCAGCCTCCCCGATGGTGGGCCATTTGACGACTGGCCCTACATTTCCACCTCGGCCAACATGACCTTCGCCAACCTGCTCGCTGCCTGCACCACGAACAGCACGGGCACCTTCGACGAAGACCTGTGGCTCGGAACCAATCCACTCAACTCCGACAGCGATCATCGCGCGTGGAACGGCGTCAGCCTTGGGCGCACGTTCCCTTCCTTCGGTGACGGACTTCCTGACGGTTGGGAGGTCCACTTCGGCCTTGACCCTCTGAACCGATCCAACGCCCTCATCGACGTGGATCAAGACGGATGGGACGAGGACCGTGACGGCTACGTCACCGGTGACCCGGTGACGACGGAAACCGGTGTTTCGCTCGGCGAAGCCTTGTCGTCCTACGAAGAGTACCTCGTGCACGACGACATGGGCAACGTGGTCCGCTCTGGTCTGAAGCACGTGGCCTTTGGCGCGAACGACACATGGGTCGAAGTTCCCGTACGGATGGCATCGCCCACCGCCAATGTCGCCACCCTTCATCACGACGTGCGTGATCTGCATGTGCATGACCAAGACGTGTACGTCATGACCCGCCACGGCATCACCCACTGGGACGCGGCCGAAGACAGCAGCACCGACGTGTGGTGGCCGCATGCAACGCGGCTCACGGACATGGTGCCGTTGAACGTCGATGGATCCTTCGAAGGCTTCGCAGTGACCTCCACAAGCGGACTTCAAATCATCCCCTTGCTTGACGATGGGATGCTCGCGCCGATGGAAACGTGGAGTCATCTTGAGGCTCCGTCGTTGGAACGCGCCGTCGTGTTGAACCTCGATGGCTCAAGCCTCCACGTCCTCGCGCTGGGCGCCAACGGACAGGGTGGCGTGTGGACCCTCGGAGCCGATCTTCAGCCCACCGGCGACGTCATCGGTGACCTCAGCGTCGGAATCCGTGATGCGCTCGACGAGACCAACGCCACGGTGACCGCTCTGGCGCATGCCCCCGGCGTCGACGGAATCCCCACGCTCTTCGTCGGCACGGACAGGGGCTTGGTGGTCTTCGAAACCGCCTCGGCCCGTGACCTCAGCCTCAACGGCACGTGGCTTTTCCACTTCGCGTTCGAAACGACGGTCATCGACCGCAACCTCGACCCCCTGCGCCCCATTGGCGCGAACGTCGGTGATGCACCTGCAGAGGTTCGCGATCTGGTGCTTGACGGCGCGGGTGCAGACCAGCTTGACACCCTCTGGATGGCGATGCCATCGGGTGTGCACCGCATGGACCTCCGCACGCTGACCATTTCACACGGCGGGGATTTGGTCCATCCCGGTCAAGACGGACGCTCCATTGTTGGGGCCGACGACGTTCACAGCATGCTGGTCCTGGACGACGCGCTTCTGGTTGGGAGCGCCTGGGGTCTCTGGGCGGTTGACGGTGGTCGAGAGGCCACCTATGGCGCTCGAGAACAAGCCCTTCTTCCCGGTGAACTGGCCTCGCTGGCCACCGTCGAAGTGGACGGTGTGCTCCGTGTCCTCGGCGGGGCAGCGCCTGGCCGATTTGCCAATCAGGCGCTGATGTCGCCCGTGAGCAATGATTCAGACTTCGACGGCATGACCGACGGCTGGGAATTGATTCACGGTTTGGACCCAACCGACCCTTGGGATGCCGTCTTGGATCCTGATGGTGATGGTTTGGACAAGGACCTCGATGGGTTCGCCGACGACCGTCTGTGGAGCAACCTCGACGAATACCGGTACATCGCCATCACATCAGGCGGATACGACAGCACGGATCCCTCTAACCCGGACACCGACATGGACGGGGCCACGGACGGCGCTGAAGTCCACGCGTTCCACCTTTCCACGAGCACGCTCTGGTGCTACTACGACTTCCAAATGACCTACATCTGTGACAGCGCCGTTGGGGCGGCTGCCAACCAAACCTACCTCGACAACGCGCCCACGGACACGGCCACGGACCCCACCAATCCTGACTCTGACGGAGACGGCATGCCCGACGGTTGGGAGCTCGAGCATCGCCGTTGGGTCGGCACCAGTTTCGACGGTGGCAACAATTGGACCCTCGATCCAATGCGCGCAGACGACGCCTTGTGGGACGCAGACCGCGACGGTCTTGCGAACATCTGTGAATACCAGTGGAGCGTGATGCAAGGTCTGGCCATGAAGGGCGATCTGTTCGACACCCACGGTGAATCGCCCGACGCTGCAGCGTTGTGGGTCGAAGCCGACCCCAACAACCCCGACTCCGACGGCGACACGATGACCGACGGTTGGGAAGCCGGCGGATTGTGTTCCTACGACCCGATGCGCGTTGGCGTCAATCCCCTGAACGGCAGCGACGCCCTCGGCAATCCCGACGGTGACGGGTTTGACGTCAACCTCGACGGCGAACTCGCCCCAGGCGAGGCCTACGTGAACTGGCTTGAGTTCCACCTCAAGGACCTCGATGTCGTGGACGGTGCCGTCAGTTTCGCGCCCTATGAACTTCCAGAAGGCCTCGATTTGACCCTCTTCCAAGGCATGTTGCTCGGCGATGAACCAGCGCACGGCTTCATCGACGACGCGGATTTGGCCACCTTGGCCACGGCGGTGCCAACCGCTGTTGGATCTACGGACCCGCTCGACCCGGACAGCGACAGCGATGGGATGCCCGACGGTTGGGAAATCCACTTCGCACGCTGGGCGGTGCTTGAGGACCGTTGGACGCTCAACCCCATCGACCGCACCGACCGCTTCCTCGACGCCGACAACGACGGCATGACCAACTGGGAAGAATACAACGCGATTGACCCGGCGCTGAACGTCTTGGCCAACGTCCAGTCCAGCCCCCAATTCTTCGTGACCACCATTGGAACGGCACCGACCTTGCAGCAATGGCCCACCATCCTGGTCAGCGAATCCTTCGGCTCCTTTGTGTCCGAGGCCGTCTTGAACAGCAGCGGTCCAACCGCAGATCCCAACAACCCTGACACCGACGGTGATGGCATCATCGACGGCATGGAAGTCCTCTTCACGGCCTGGAACGAATCCGCCCAAACGTGGACCCTCAATCCGTTGGTCGCCGGTGACGGAGATTTCGACGCCGACGGCGACGGTTTGCTCGATCGGCAGGAATTGGCCTTGGCCTTCGAACAACCCGACAACGGCGAGGTGCACCCGGCCGATGCGCCCCTCTTCTCCATCGACGGGGACAACCAACAGCCCAACGAAAAGGCGCAACGCATCTTCCGCATCCTCATCGACAAAGACACCCGTGGGAAGCGCTACTTGGCGGATTTCAACAGCTGGCAGCAAGGAGAAGTTGCTTCGGAGTTCATCACCTTCTTGATGGGTCTCAGCGATCCTACCAACGAGGACACCGACGACGACGGCATGAACGACGGATTCGAGTACTGGTTCACGTCATGGGACTTGGAAGAGAACCGATGGGGCATGAACCCACTCATTGATTCAGACGTCAACCTCGACTCGGACGGCGACAGCTGGGACTGCAACGGTGACGGCCAAATCGACGCCAATGAAACCTTCAGCAATCTCCGGGAATGGGAAGCCAGAACGTGGGGCAAATACATCGCCAGATTCACCGTGCCCGTCGAGGTCGGTGTGGTTTCCTTCGGCGAAGACGCCATGTCAGCGTACATGAGCGAGGCGGGCTTGTCGGCCTTCTTTGCTCGGGCTGCGCTGTACGATGATTTCGTCGCGAAAGGGCCGGAAAGCGCGGACCGGATGTTGGCGATCAACGGCCTTGATTCCAACAATTTCAACCGAACCTTGCTCGGCGTGGCTGACCCAACGCACCCCGACTCCGACAGCGACGGGATTCCCGACGGATGGGAATACTGCTACGCGCGCTACGACATGCCGGACCCGTCAACTGCTCTCCGCTGGGCGGCGAATCCGCTCAATCCCTACGACGTCAACCATGACGGTGACAGCGACGGTTGGTACGACCGAACGTTCTTCGATGTACCAGCCCCGCTCGGCTCGTGGTCGAGCAGAACCTTCTCTGCCACAGGCGACACGATTCAGCAAGGGGTTGGCGATCTTCCGTTCACGAATTGGATGGAGTACGAAAACGGAACACGCCCAGATCTCAACGACACCGACGGCGACAGCATCGCCTACAAGACGACGGTCGAAAACGGCCAAGTGGTTGCGCATGAGCGAGATTACAACTTGACCGACGGCCGTGAGGTGTTCAAGTACGGCACGAATCCGATGGACAACGACACCGACGGTGACATGATCCCTGACTGGTACGAACACGCCAAGGGGTGGAACGAGACCAACGACAACTACTCCTCTTGGTTGCAGATTCGTGTGCAGTGGATCGACACCACCACCGGTGGGTCCTGCACCACCGACACCAATTCATGCCGGCCGCTGTCCATCGACAGCGGTTCTCTGGCACGACCAAACCTCGCGTTCACGTGGTTCACCATGGATCCGCGCGACGCCACGGACGCCAACGAAGACCACGATCAAGACGGCAATTGGGACTGCTCCGGTGCAGGTTGCGTTTACACCGCCTACACGGCCTTCCAGGAATTTTTCGCCATCACCGATCCGTTGCTGTCATCACCCAATGCAGCGCGGCTTGCAGGGTTGGTGCACAACGGCGAAGGCATCACCGAGGGGTGGCAACTTCGCGCCCACCTGTTGGGCCTCGGGTCATGGGATGAGAACGTCCGAAACTACCTGAAAATGGACCAACTTGGCACGTCCGACCAACGCTTCGTGTGGATCCTCGACGACAAGGACCAGGACTTCCTGATCATTGACGAAACGGACGACGAGGTGCTGGCCGCTGGAAACCGGACGGACGCATGGGATATTTTCTACACTGGGTCGCCCCAAACCAGCCCCGTTCGGAGCGTTGGTGAACACGAATTGGGCTGGTACATGGTCGATTTCGATGACGATCACGTGGCAGAAGGCACGGATCCGATGAATTGGGACACCGACGGTGACTGGGTTGTGGACTGGTTCGAGGTCAACGACGACGAACGGGACGGCGTCAGGGGCGATTCTTCCCCGCTCCGCTACGACTCCCGTTTGACCTCTTGAAGCCCATGACAGGGCATCATTGAAATGCTCAGCCAAACGTCTTCGGCGCATGGTGGATGTTCGCATGACGTCACGCAAATCATTCGCGCCTGCGATGATGTTGACGCTGCTCATGATGCTGATGTCCGCATCGCCGTTGTTGACGTCCATGGCGCCCAACGCTGAAGCGTCCGGCGTGGCCCGCCACGCCTACGGTTTCAGCGACGGTTCCACCGAATATGTCGCCCTCTACCAGGGCGCAAACCCCGACACCGGCGCAAGCGTTCGCTTGCCCGTCGGTGCCGAAGTGGTGGACGTGAGCATGACCTTGTCCGGTGCAAGTTCCACCGGCTGGTCCTCGACCTCGACCAGCACCACGGAACAATGGCTGGCCGGTGAGGGGGCTGGCGTCGATGCTCGTTCGCCCGTCCTCGCCTTGCAACAGGCGACCCCGACCACGGAATTCTTCCCGCACGGCCTTGACACGATCATCGATTCCTCTTCGACGGCTTGGCACGACAACGGCTCCTACGCCGTGCGTCAACCCCACACGTCGAACTCCACGGAGACCCGGTTCTCACAACAGGTCCAGCGCACCAGCACCACGCTGACCGCGCAAGGCCAAGGTGCTGTGCTGAAGCACCACGACTGGCTCTTTGTGTCCACATGGAATTCGAACAACCTCAACAACGTCGTGAAGGCCCATTATCCCAACAACCTCACCCGCGCATGGGGCGTCTCCATCGACTCCACTGCGTCGGCCTGCGTGGTGCCGCAAACGCACAGCAGTTCGTACTACGGACAGTACGGCTTCCGCGATTGGGCGCTCGCCGACGACGAGCGCTTGCTGGCCATCCTCTCAGGGTACAAGCAGGTGTCCGGATCGACGGCACCCACGCAATACCACCGTTTGCTCGAACTGGACGTGTCCCGCGACGACGTTTGGGTCTGCACGGCGTCCTACGACCTGTCGCCTCAATTTGGCGATTACACGGGGATTGCGTACGACCGTGAAGACGACACTTTCTGGGTCGTGCACAACAGCCAGCGCCGTGTGGTGGAATACAACATCGAAGACGGCAGTTGGAGCAGGAACGAGGACAAGTATTCCTTCACGTCCTCTGCTCAAACCACCGGTCAGTGCGGGACGACAGGCCAAATGGTCCGTGGCCTCGAAGTCAACGGCAACACCTTCTACATGCGTTGCCAGAAGGACAGCTACTACAACGACCGTGACACGCTTGAGGCATGGTCCATCAGCGGGACATCGACCTCGCTCGTGGTGCAATCAGGCATCCGTGAGATCTCCAGCCTTGGCTACGGCCTGCAATGGGACGGAACCCGATTCGTTACGGTGGACAGCGGGTATTCCACGTGGAGCAGCAAATCGCTTTACTACCGAGAATTCGGAACCGGTTGGACCTACGACACCATCGCTGCACCGGGGACCACGACGTGGTACGGCCCGGTCACAACGTCCGCTGACGACGTGCTCTCTGTGAACACGCGCTCTGGCTGGTCGGCTGCCTCCATTGGCGACCGTGTGGATCACTGGGTTTCTGCCGACAACGGGACGCATTGGTCTGCGGTCACCGAGAACGAGACCATTCACTTCGCCCACCCAGGCAAGGAACTGGTGTGGAAAGCCCAGATGATCGGCTCTTCTGCCGTGTCATGGTGGGTTGAACTCGAACACGACACCGAATACACAAGCCTGGGCTCTTGGACCTCGCCGCCCATTCCGACCGGAACCAAGGTCGGCAAGGTTCGTCCCACGTGGGTCGCCGACGAGCCCGTTGGCACCAGCATCACGGTGTACGTTTCGAACAACAACGGCACGGACTGGTACGAGGCGAACAACGGTCAAGAAATTGGATTCCCCACGGAAGCCGCAGGTTCCGCACTCCGGTATTTCATCGAGCTGAAGACGGATGACGTGACGGTGACCCCTGCCGTCTCGACCTTCACGCTCGAATACGAGGAGGGCTATCCAGACCGCCCGCGCATCGACATCGGAGACGACGGTGCTTACGATTGGGAATCGTTGCTCTTCCTCAACGAATCGTCCGTCGATGCCAGCGACGACAGTTTGGTCGGCACGGAAGTCAAGGACGTCCCGACCCTTGTTTCAGCCTTCAACGATGCCGTGCCCGACAACGGCGATGGAACAGTGGACGTCACCATCGCGGTGAAGGCCGCCTCGCCGGGTCGCATCAAGATCTCCAACCTTGACGTCTCTTACGTCATGCAAACACGCGCCATCGGTGCGTCGGTGGAGGGCGGCATGTTGGCTCCCGACGGCGCCCATCGTGACCTGGTTGTGGACGTGGCTCGCGGTGACGACGTGACCCGCGTCACGCGCGTGGACGTGGCCCTCCAGCATTCCCACGGCGAAGATCCGACCGTCCGATGGGAACGTGGCGATCAATGCAGCGTCCTCAACGACGCCGGAGGCATCGTCCATTTCGATGCCGGCAACTGCACCTCCACCGCGGTCTCAGACAGCATCACCCGCATCAGGATTCCCACCCTCGTGAACTGGTCATGGGACGATGAATCTTCGATGGAGGCCAACATCACCGTCATTGATCCAATCGGTGAACAGGTGACGGACTGGACCACGTCCAACCTCGACGTTCGCGTCGAGAACGACGTTCAACTCGACGGACTACGCGTCTACGACGAAACCGGTCGAGAACTCTACCCATTGGATTGGGTTCGCGGAGGTTACAACTTGAGTTTCGCCGGGAAGATCTACTTCCAAGGCAGCCAATTGAGCCCCTTGGGAGGCGAATTCGACCTCCGTGTGCTCGGTCAAAACGTCACCTATGACGGCGATGCCATCGGTGAACCAGTGGTGCTCGCCACGACCACGAACCCGGCCTTTGGTGAGTACAACATCACCCTCCAATCCCCGATTGAGAGTGCCCCCGGCGGGATGGTCTTCTACGTGGAAGCGGTCAACTTGGCCAACGGTTCCACCTTCACCAACCCGGGCTACAACACGATCCGCTTGACGCTTGACGGCAACTCGCCGTTGGTGCTCTCCTCCGACCCCATGGACGGCGTCGAACTGCACGCTGCGACCGCGCAACCGATCAGCATCGTCATCCAAGACTCGGTGGACCCGCCCAACCAAATCAGCCTTCACTACTGGCTTGGATGCAAGGCCAGCCAAGCGATTGGCTGCACGGACTACAATTTCGACGGCCTTCCGCAGGCAGAGGAATACGAACTCAAGACCGTCTCTTCCCCTGAAATCAGGGCCGGCGGCCTGAACATCTTCGAGACCAGCATCGACGACTCCATGCTCGTCCACGGACAGCGCGTCTCCTACTACATCACCGGGAAAGACCCTCAGGACAACGTGGTGGCCATGGGTGGCGGCCCCGTCTGTCCCGAGGACCTTGGTGCTCAGAACTGCGGCACCAGGGGAGCCTCTGAGGTGCCCCCAGATTGGAACGCTGACTTGGTGACGTACACCGTGCGCGAGGAGTTCCAACCCGAACTTGACGCGGCGAATTCCACCATCGTTGGCCATGACGACGAGTCACCGCTGCACCCCGGCGTGCCCTACACGGCGCAAATCACCCTGTCCGACGGCAACGGCTGGCAGGACATCCAACAGGTTCAATTCGCCCTTGGTGGCGACTTCGACGACGACGACACGTCCATCTTCATCTCCTTGGCTCCTGACGCCGACGGGCTGCCCGTCGCTGAGATGAGCACCGGTGGGGAATTCCTCGCGGTCAGCAACCTCTACTCAAGCGTGCAACTCGATGCTGAGGATCCAAACCGGATCATCATCAGCGCCTTGTTCCAACTGACGTGGTCCTTCCCAGAGTCCTTTGACACCGACGGTGAGTCCTTCATCCGGCCCAAATTGCAGGTCACCGACCAGCCCTGTGGCCTCGAGCCTGACGTTCCATGTTACGAGGTGGACGCCAGCTTGGGCGACAACTGGTGGAGTCTGGACAACGATTTCCGCTTTGACACCGAACGTGGCCACATCCGCGCCGTGGAATTGCGCGACGGCACGAACCACTACAACGACGAGTTTGATGAGAGCATCATCGGTGCAGGTCAAGCCTTGCGCGTCACCGGTCGTGTGCTGTTTTCCGAAGACGAGACGCCCGCGCCCGCCGGTGCCTTCGACGTCACCTTCGGCGACTACGACCACATCTGGGTCACCAGCCCACGAACCGACGGCGAATTCTCGCTCGATTTGCTGGTGCCCGGCATCCGCTCGGGCTACCTTGATCTGAAGTTGGGGCTGGACGACCTGCCCGGATTGGCAGAAGACCAGACGGAATTGGTCCCACGTGTTCGGTTCATCGTCGACAGCACGCCACCGAGTTTGGCGGCGGTTTCGCTCTCAAGAATCGAAGCCGGTCAAGATTTACCGATTGGGCAAGCCCACGATTTGCTGGTCCAACTTGAGACCCTTGACGACCACGGGTTTGACACCGACGAGTCTGCCGTGCTTCACTACCGTGTGAGGGCAGGCGAAGCCGAAATTTCGCGAGGTGCGCTGGAATTGCCGGACACCACGCCCTTCGGCGAGCAATTCTTCTGGAGCGGCAATTTGGATTTGACCGACGGTGGAGCGACAACGCTCCTTCCCACGTACATGGTGGACGTTTGGGTCTCCGGAAGCGACGCTGCAGGGAACCCCTTCGACACCTCGTCGAACACCGTGGAGACGCCTTTCGCGACATGGCCGCTTTCCTTGATCGGTCCGTCCATCGACCTGCCTTCGGCCGCAGCCTTGTGGGACAACCCCAGCCCCGCACCCAACCAGGCGGCCGTCTTGGACGTCCAGGCTTCCAACGAAGGCGGCACCGGCGAGGTGTCCTTTGTGCTTCAACGTCGTCAAGACGCAGGCTTCTGGGCTGAAATTGCGCGCGAGGATCTGACCGCTGCCGCGAACGCTGACGTTCAGGTTCAACTCGAGGTCATGGCCGACGGAGAAGTCGGCGATCGTCTCGAACACCGCTTGCTCCTCTTGGTGGACGGCGTTGAGGCCGACCGGATGCCTGTGGCTCCGCTCTTGTTGACCGAGGACGTCGCCCGGGACGGGGATGCCCTACGCGAAGACTTGGGTGAGCAGCGGTTCAGTCTCTTCCTCTACGTCATCACGATGATTTCCGTGTCGGCGGCCGTGTGGATGTTGGTGATGTACCGCCGCATGAAGTACGGCGACGAAGAGGTCGGAAGCGAAGATCAGACCAAGGCCGTCATCGCCACGATGGACACGGCCCCGAAGGCCCTTCCAGCCTTGGCAGACCTTCCACCGCCGTCAGGACTGAACGTGGAATCTGCAACGCCCTTGCCTCCTGGGTTGGTGATGCCGACCAGCGAGCCTGAGCTGATGGCCGCTCCAGAACCGGCCCCTGCTCCGTTGACGACCGACGACCCGCGTGGTCTTCCTCCAAAGCCACCCACCGGCCTTCCAGCCGGTTGGACCGAGGAACAGTGGGCGCACTACGGTTGGTCGTTCCTCGACGCGTTGTGAGGCCTGGCGATGGCTTCCGACGACGTTGATGGCATGGTGACGTTGACCGAACGGATGGTCCATCTCATCGGGCAACTTGGCATGCCCATCGTGGAAGTCGCCATCGTGCTTCAGCGGCGCATCACCTCGATGCTTGAGCCGCTTGAGGCGTGGGCAGAGCAACAGGGACACGAGCTTGACGCACGCGTCAGGTCACCTTGGCCACTTGACGAAGAGGCAGGGTCTGGGGCGGATTCAGCCTTCACGCTTGACCGCTTGCTCGACCACGTTGATGCCGACCGAATGGACATTCTGGACACGCTGATTCGTGTGACCTTGCAAGAAGTGGACGCCGACCTTATCCATGGGCTCCTTGCGCTGCGGCCTTGGGAACACATGGTGCGCTCACAATTGGCTGCAGCAGACGGGCCAGGCCGCTTGTTTTCTCCGTTGGACATTCCTGATGACTTCTGAGCGCGGGTTCAAATTTGGCGCCGGCGACCGCACATCATGCAGCGGGTCATGCTGGCGTTGATGCTGGCAAGCCTTGTGCTGCTGCAAGGCTGCCTCGGTGGGCTTCGAGACACGGTCACCGATGCCTTGCCCGAACAGCGTGGCGTTCCAGGAGGCCTCACGTTGGCGTGCCTCTCATCCGCCCAATTCACGGACATGGTGATCGAAATCGATCACGCTCCTGGCTACGCTCCTGAGGCCACCACGGTCGAGTTGCTGATCGACCGCCTGAGCGACGTCTGCGACAAACCAGAAGGCGTCAAGGCCGTCATCACCGAAACTTCGTTTGATCAGGACGGCGCATGGAGCGCCGATGACGTTCGTGCTCAGGCTTTGGAACACCGTGAGGCGCCGCCCATGGACGAAACCACGCTACGTTGGCATGTCCTGTTCCCCTCAGGCAGCTATGACGACGACAACGTGCTCGGCGTGGCCGTCAACGCCGCGGACGTCGCCGTGTTTCGTGACAGCATTGACGATGCCGAAAACATCCTACAAAGGCCGAGTGCGGAGGACATTGAGAACAGCGTGGCGCTCCACGAAGTGGGTCACTTGCTTGGGCTGGTGAACTTGGTCTACACGTCCCCCCGAGACCACGAAGACGCCGACCATCCAGGCCACTCCTCAAACGAGGATTCCGTGATGTATTGGGCCGTTGAATCCTCTTCCTTGGGTGCCATCTTCAGCGGTCAGCTGCCCGACGACTTCGATGACGACGACCGTGCTGACCTGACGGATTTGGCATCGGGTGACCTCGAAGCCGAGCAGCAACTCTGGCGACCTTAGTCGGTCAAACCGCCACGTGCAACGATGGCCGTGGCCGCTCTCCAGGCGTCAAAGATGGACCAGAGGTACAAGGCCACCCAGAGGATGACCGTGAGAGCCAACGGAATTTGGAGCAAACCAAAATCGATGCCTTTGCGGTGCTCTCGGTTGATGTGTTGTCCGAGAAAGAGGAAGGGCACGGCAGCAAGAAGCACCGTGAACAAGGGACGTGCGGATCCCCACACGCCAATGCCAAAGGTGACCTCGCGCCAAATCTCGCGAAGCAGCGTCAGCGGCCCGACACGGCGGGGCGCCTCAACCGGCAGGGAGACGACGAGTTCCTCTCCCATGCCCTCAATGAAGACCTGATGCTTTCTCAACGTGTTGGCGTCATGAGCGACGACCTCATGGTCCTTGGACGGAACCCACGGTCATGCGGCGGGTCCTCATCACGGGCTTCGGAGCCTTCTCGGACCACGCCGTCAATCCGACCGAGTCGTTGGTGCGAGCATGGCCTGCCACCATGGAAGTTCACGACCCATGGACCGGGGCATCGGAGACGGTGAACGTCGAGGCACGGCTCCTTTCCGTCGACGCAACCGGTGCTGCTGAAACTGGACAGAGGCTGATGAATGGATCACGATGGGATGCCGTGCTGCACCTCGGTCTCTGTGGGTCATGCACCCATGCGCGTCTCGAATGGATGGGCCGTGACCGCTTGACGATGCGAGAACCCGACAACGCAGGCCGGCACGTCGCTGATGCTCCAATCACCGGTGCGGGCGACCTTGCTGCGGGCGTCGACAAGGACCGCTTTCATCTGATGGAATGCGATCCTGAGGCCACGTGGTCCGATGATGCGGGTGGCTATGTGTGCAACGAAACGCTGCACCAGACCCTCGCCGCATGCGCACGCATGGAATCCCCACCGCCGGTGCTGTTTCTCCATGTCCCCTCGGAGGAGCATTGGAGTTTGGAGCGAAGCGGTTCCATGGCCCAAGCCGTGCTGGCACGGATGCTCTTCCCACCGGTCATCGACGTCGCCGCTGGCGCCCTCTTCGAAGGGGATGCGGTGTTGGTCGCCCGTCGTGGCCCAACCGAAGCGGCCGCGGGTCAATGGGAACTCCCGGGGGGGAAGTTCGAACCCGGCGAATCGCTGCAGCAGGCCGTGGTTCGGGAGTGGATGGAAGAGCTGGGCTTTGCGGTGGAAGCGGGCGCCTGTCATGGCCACTGGTGGGGGCGGCAGCCTTGGCTTCGGTACCGCATCAACGTCATCACCGTGCACGCGGTTGGGCCAAGGCCTGAGACCTTCACTTCAAACGCACACGACGAAATTCGGTGGTTCGGTCCAAGTGACGACGTGGACGAATACGCTTGGCTGGGTCCAGATCGAGACGTCATCATGGCCTTGATTCCGCAGGGCTGATCATCGCTCAAACCAGGTCACGGCTTCCCCGTCCTCGGCCATGGCGCGTTCGTCACCAAGATGCCGTGGGACGCGCGCTCGACCTGCGTGATGGGTGGCGGCCAGCAACCAATCTTCCACGCCTTCACCGGACACTTCCACGTCGAAGACGCCACCGAGTGGGGAATGGTCCGGCAGTCCAAAGGTCACTTTCCCTGCCAGGGCAGCCACCCGCTCGATGGAGAACACGGCCACATGGCCGTCCAAGGCTGCGCCCATGGCGTCCAAGGCCGTGTCGAGGATGCGCTGCTCGTGCAATTTTGTCAGCAAGGTGTCAAGGGGCACCTGCGTGATTTCGATCATGACGTCTTGCTCGGTTGGAAAGGTCGGAGATGCCGGCCACTCCACCGGTGGAGCGTTGGGAAAAAGGGCGGCAAATGCCTCGGCAATTCGTGCCCCGTCTTCTCCCCCTTTGATCCTGGTTCGGACGATGACCTCAAGCCCTTCGTCGACGCCGGTAAGGCGAACACGAGGCGCGGTCATCGTGCCGACGAGAGGGTCCCGGTTCTCAAGCCATCGGGCCTTGCGAGGGGGACAGCATCAAGTCCGACGGGGAAGACCACAGCGCGTGACCAACCTGCAGGGCCCAAGGATGGCGGTCGTCATCCCCGTCCTTGACGAGGCGGCTCACCTGCCCGGTCTGCTTGCAGATTTGGAAAGCCAAGACTTGCCCGCGTCTGATTACGACGTCATCGTCCTCGACGGTGGCTCCACCGACGGTACCCGTGCGCTGCTCGATGCGCATCGACCAAACAACGGTCATGCGTTTCGTGTCATCGACAACCCAGAGCGCACCGTTCCACACGCGAGAAATCTGGCGATGAAGCATCTCAGCGACGACGTTGAACTGCTGGTGGAACTCATCGGACACGTTCGGATCGAAGCCGAGCACTTGTCCTCACGGCGTCGCGCCTGGGCCTCCGGAGTCGACCGTCATGCAGAGGCGTTGGTGGCCATGGGCGTCCGTGTGCTTGGGCCATCCACACCGTCGTCCGCCGTGGAAGGTTGGGTCGACGGGGCGTTGAGATCACGGATCGGACGGGGCGGCGGCCAATTCGCATCCTTCTCTGAAACAGGACGCACCAAGGTTCCGGCCTTCGCAACCCATCGCCGAACATCGGTGGAGGCCGTTGGGGGTTGGGACACGGATTTCGTGACCAGCCAAGACAGCGACTTGTCCATGCGGTTGCTCGACGCAGGTGGCATCATTGAACGCGACCCGACGGTCACGGTCCGAATGCATCGGAGGACCTCCTTGGTGGGGCATTGGCGTATGGCGGTGCGGTACGGGTATTGGCGCGGCCGTTTGCTTCGTGCTCACCCCGGTCGAGCCGACCCCCGCGAGTTTGCCCCATTGTTCGGAGCGATCCTTTGTGGGGTGCTTGCTCTGACCGCTCCTGGCTACGTGACCTATCCGGTGCTCGCATACCTTGCGGTGTTGCTTGCCGCAGGATTGGGGTCCATGGTTCAATCCGGTCGCATCACGGGCTTGGTCGGTGTACCGATCTGCCTGGTCATGCTTCACACAGGATTCACCTTGGGGATGTTGCGTTCGCTTTTCTTTGGCCCCCCAAGGAAGCGTGACCGATGACACAGTCCGAACGAACCTCTATGCCTGAAGCGTCGTGGTAAGTGGGTTATGGCAGCCCGCAGCGGCATCTCCCAAGGGCTGCTGGCGGCTCCGGTCATCATCGCCCTAGGGATGGACGTCACAGTGACGCCCTTGAACGCCATGCTCGACGTGGCCCCATGGTTTCGCTGGGTCTACTACGGTGGGTTTGCCGGCATCGGTTTCCTCCTCTTTCGACGGGCTCGCGTGGAACGTGACCATGAACATCGCCGCTCGGCCTCGCTCAAAGGCCTCAGTGGGGTGTTCAAGGCCGAAGAACAAGGCCTCTGGGACCAAAACCATGCGACGCCCGCTGCACAAGCGCTCAACATCGAGGCGGGAGCCAGGGTGGGTGGCCTAACACGGGAGGGAAGCGAACTCAACATCGAGACCGAGGTGGACGTCGAAACCGTGCACGGCATGAGGATTCAGCCCACGGACGCCGTCCAGCGCACCGTCGGTGCAACCGGGGGTACATCGTCCATGGACCGCATGCTGGATGCCATTGGGCGCTTCTTCCGCCGAGGCGATGACCATGCTGCCTCCAGGGAGCAACGGCGTCGCGAGGCCTTGACCCAACGTGCGGAGCAAGACCCGCTGGTGGCGTCGCGACCTGTGGCCCCAATCGCCTACGAATCGGACGTCAGCGCCGGCGCAGATTTCCTCGCATCCGCTCCTCCAGCACCGCCGCCCGCTCCCGTTTATGCGTGCGCTGCTTGCGGTGCTCGTCACGAGCCAGATGACCGGTTCTGTCCTGAATGCGGAACGGCGCTTCCGCTTCCAAATGCGTGAACGGCTTCGGGCGTTGGGTTGAAGACGGCCCCCTGAGCCGACACCTTGGGGCCGAGATGAGCGGGAAGCGCGATTACTACGAGGTCCTGGGCCTCGATCGCGACGCGGATGAGAAGGCGCTCAAGAACGCCTTTCGCCGTCTTGCACGAAAGTACCACCCCGACCGCAGCGATGAGCCAGACGCTGAAGACCGGTTCAAGGAAATCCAAGAAGCATATGCTGTGCTTTCAGACCCATCCAAGCGGAACCAGTACGACCGCTTCGGCCATGATGGCCCGGGTGGTGGATTCGGTGGTGGATTCGGCGGTGGCTTCAACGTCGACCTCAGTGACCTCTTTGGCGGCTCCGACATTTTCTCAGCTTTCTTCGGAGGCGGTGGAGGCGGTGGACAACGGAGCAGCCGTGGGAGCGACATCCTGTACCGTCATACCGTCTCAAGTGAAGACGTGATGAACGGGGCCGACGAAGAGGTTGAGTTGGACCTCCCCGCACCGTGTACCTCCTGCTCGGGCACAGGGGCTGAAGGCGGTGCCCTCGAGACCTGTGCCACATGCTCCGGCCGCGGTGTCCTCTCTCGTATGGTCCAAATGGGTCCGTTCCAAACTCGCCAAGACCGCACGTGTTCGGAGTGCAACGGCCGCGGAAAAATTCCGAAAACCGTCTGCAAAGAATGCCGAGGGCGCGGTCGTGTGGAGCAGACCACCACCCTTCGATTCAGCGTCCCAGCAGGGGCCGAAGACGGCACACGGCTTCGTCTGCGCGGAAAGGGCGAACCCGGCCGGGACGGTCAGTCCGCGGGTGATCTCTTGGTGGAACTCGAAGTTTCGCCGCATCCATACTTCGAGCGAAGCCGAAGCGACCTCATCATGTCGCTCCCAATCGGCTACGCAGACCTCGCCCTTGGTACGACGATCACACTGGACCACCTCGACGGCAAGCCCTTGGAAATCCGAGTGCCGAAAGGGTCCACGGCTGGCGACACGATCGACATCCCGCGGCGTGGATTCCCACGGCTTCGCGGCGGAGGCCGGGGGGATGTTGTGGTGTTGCTCAAACTCCACATGCCGAAGAAATTCTCTCGTAGCGTTCGCTCGTCGTTGGAAGAGTTGCGCGAAGACATGGCGCCGAGCGACCTTGAGGAGCGGATCCGTGAGGAAGCCGACGTTCGCAGGCGCGGTGGCTGATCACGCTTCTTCGAGGTCCTCAAGCAGAAGCGACACGGGCGCCCGAGCTGCCCTTGGTTCGGCCTCGACCAAGCCGTTGACTTCCACGTCCACCATCGTGGCCTCTCCGTCGAGTTCCACGGTCAGGAAGACGACGCTCCCTGCGCGGATGGTGTCGAGGAACACGTCTTCACCGTGGTGCATGAAGCGGGGTTCCACCGCGCAGACCGAACACGAGGCGCCGATGGGCGCATCGAAACGCAGCGCCGTGGCTTCCCACGTTCGGGGTCCAGCTGCAAGCCCAACCAGAACCACATGCTTGCCTTGACGAGCAAGCCTTGGGTCAAGCCTCCACGCGGCCATGGCGAGTTCATCGGTGCGGTGCCGAAGGTCTGGATTGCCCCAACTTCGGCATGCATCTTCGAAATCCAAGGTGGCCACGGCGTCCAAGGCGAGGTTGAGATCGCGCCGTTCTTGTTCAACAGGACGACCTTCATCCAGCCGTTGTACGATGCGGCGCAGGCGTTCGCGTTGGGCCTTCATCGTGTTGGCCAAGCGCGTACGACGGCGTTGCATTCGAGCCAAATACGCCACCGGGAGCAGGAAACAGAACCCGAGGAACCACCGAACACGTTCACCCCAAATTTGGGAAGCCTCGTCGGGTTCAAACCAAGGCTCATCGCCTTCATCGACCACACCATGGGCCATTTCAACGGTGTAATTCAGGACCGGGAGATCCTGACCCCACGTGGTGTTGAGCACGGCGTCCTGATCCAACAGGCTGATTCGAATCAGGTGCGTCCCTCGTCCAAATTGTGCGCTGATGCTGTCACCTTGCCCGTTCAAAATCTCGTCCTTCAGTTCGTCGTCGTCGAGTTCACCCGTCAGTGGATTGATGGGAAACAGTTCGACGCGAACAGGTTCATCGGTCCACAAGGTGACCTTGACCAGGTGAATCGAATCTTCCCACGCGTCGATGTGGAGGGGGAACACGTCCGCCACGTCATGCGTGGCTCGAATCAGATGCCCGTTTGCGCTTCCGTTCAGCGGAAGGTGGCCGATGAGTTCACCGTCCAACAGGGCTTGGTCTGTGATGTCAACGTATCCTGGTGCGTCCTTTCCGCTTGCGAGGTCAGAGGCCATCGTGTGCCGCAAGGTCGCAAAACATGCAGGGCTTGAGCAGGTCAAGCGCAGGGCTTCGGCCCCGGGCAGGGGCCAAACGACGGTGGCGTTGGTCACGGAAGCACTTGACGTGGAAACCCATGTTCCTTGGACGAGGTGCTGGACCAGCACGTCGGTCTCTGCTGCGGGCTCAAGATGCAACGCGTCGGTGTCGTTGACGTCAAGGACCATGATTTGGCCACCATGACCAACCACGTACCCTTCGTTGTTGTTGAGATCGTGGTGCATGGCTCCCATGGTGGGATGCGCGGCCATGGCCATGGCCACGCCGGTGTTTGGAGCGGTTCCTTCGACCAAGGCCAGGAGCCGTTCGTCTTCGCCGAGCATCAACCGATGGCTGAACGGCAGGTCGTCTTCGTCCAGCGTGTGGGTCGAATGGGTGGCTTCTGTGGTCGCATTTTGGACGATGAGCCTGAGGTTGATTTCGCTCGATGCATGCTGCACCGCCACATCGACCCACGCGTTTCCAGTTGCGTTGGCCAAAAGATACCCAGCCGCATCGTCGGAGACGTTCAGCACGGCGGTTTCGGCCCCTTCCCAACCCGCATCAAGACGGACGTGATCGGCATCAACCCACCAAAGGTCTCCTGCGGTGGACAACGAAAGCACAGCAGCTTCCACCGATGCACCCGGAGGCGGCCGTTGTTCAAGGTCGACCAACGTGGAGGCGAGGGTCATGGCCCTGGCTTGCTCTTCAACCACGAAGTCCACAGCGAGATTGAAAGTTGAGCTGGCCTCAGCGACGTGAATCAGATGGAGCCCTCCGACGGCGGAGGCCACGGTGCTTCCCGCGTCGTCGGTCACGCGGGCTTCGCAGGACGTGCACGTGACGGCAAAGAGGCCACGCTGGTCCACGTCAAGGTCCAACGTGGTGGACCACGACGAGCCAGCCTCGCCGTGGACGCTGTACCACGCTTCTTCGCGTGCGATTTCGGTGGTGCTGGCCGAACCTGAGGCAACGGTCAGGCTGCAGAGGAGCAGCATGAGGAGGGCGGCCGCACCTCGCTTCGCCATGCACGTGCGGTTCGCCAACATCGTTTGAAGCCCTCGTCTTGGCCGCGCTTTGAAGTGCAGGTCCGGCTGCCGACCGGCATGGACGGCGTGCTTGGGCGAACCGTCCAGACGCGCGACCGGTTCGCGAGGAGCTGGGGTCTTGGTGACCGAGCCGCCCCCGGTGCGAGGACGCCGGGCCTGGTGCTGATCGAGGGGGATCCTTCCGTCGAGGTCGCGCTCGCTCCTTTCGAAGCGCATACGACGCGAACGCTCCCTGCTACGTTGACCTTGTCAGGACGAGGTGCCTTTGAGGTGCCAGCCTTCGATGCGCCGGGGCCCTCATGGTCCGTCAGCCTCGGTCACGTCTTGCCACCCGAGATGGAAGAAGCAGACGCGGGAGAAGCAGCAGGGACCGGTCCATTGCTGCCTGTCTCATGGCAACGGATGCGCCACGATCCGGAACTGATGGATCCAGCACTGGCACCTCAGGTGGTCGTGTTGACCGATGCTCTGGCGCTGACCAGTGCGCCAGCACGCTTCATCGACGCGCTCGTGGCCGTCAAGCGTCGGTTCCCCGGGGCCTTGCTATGGGCACCCGGCATCGGTGGTCCCGACAACCTTGCGTTGCTCACTTGGCTTGGTGTCGATTTGTTTGACTTGACACGGTCCCGTCAAGCCTCGGCCTCGGGGATGCTCCTCGACCGTGGAGGCCCACGAACACCCGCTGAAGACCTCGGTGAATCCGCGGCCATGGAGCAGCAAGTCGAGGCGTGGACCGCGGCCATTGCGGAAGTTCGTGAACACCTTCGCGCAGGCACGCTTCGTCAAGTCGTGGACCGTCAAGCCCTCGTCGCCCCATCGACCGTGGCTCAACTTCGCCACCACGACACGGCCTGTGCATCGATGGAGGGCCTCTTGGAACGTCATGTTCCACGGGAGCGGCGCTTGATGTGCATGTCAGAAACCACGCTGCATGAGCCGGCCGTGGCCGATTGGGTGCGATGGATGAGCACGGACTACCGTGCTCCCGAAGGCCTCGACCGCGTGCTTGTTCTTCTGCCCTGCTCGGCCCGGAAGCCGTACCGTACATCGAAATCACATCGAAGGTTCATTGAGGCCATTGGGACCAACGCAGTGCACGAAGTGATGGTGACCTCGCCCCTCGGTTTGGTGCCCCGCGACGTGGAGCAAACGTGGCCTGCGCGGCATTACGATTTGGCGGTCACCGGGCGATGGAGCGCCGACGAAGTGGGTCGCATTGGTCGCATGCTGTCTGCGCTCATCGCAGCACATGATTACCAATGCATCGTGGATCATTCCGGCTTGGCCCTTCCAGAATCTTGCTACATGGGCTTGCCTCGTGTGGAGACACGCCAAGGCGACTCCGCGGGCTCTCGCGCAGCCCTCGACCGGTTGGGCGAGGCGGTTCGCGAGGCAATCCGCACCCATGGCGCTCGTCGCCGTTCGCGGGACACCATGCATCTCGATGAATGGCGAAGCGCTTCACGACGCTTGTTGGGCGGGGACGGTTGGTTGGACGGTGTTGAGGTCCGTGGACGCCCTCCGCGCTTCCGCATCATGGTCGGAGGAGATCAAATTGGACAATGGTCGCCTGACCGTGGTGGATTTGCGTTGTCAAAGGCCTCCGTGCTGCGCTTGGCCGATGGAGCAGCGCTGCCGACGGTTCATCTGGTCGCTGGAATCGCTTGGAAAGGCGACATCCACGTGGGCATCGTGGAACGTGTCGAAGGGGACATCCGCGTTGGTTCAGACCTCTTGGTGATGCAAGACGGACGCCCCGTCGGTCTTGCACGAGCCCTTGCCCCCGGATGGGAATGGGCCGGCACTCCAGGGCGTCTCGCCAAAGCGCATCAGCGCCTTTGAGATTGGAGGCCCGCGGCGATGCGGTTAAGAGGGGAGAGCAGGTCGCCGGACCGTTCGGAGGTCCATGCATGGCAAGGATGTACTCGTCCCGCAAAGGTGTCAGTGGCTCGTCCAAGCCGTACGTGAGCGAAGCGCCCGCTTGGTCCAACACGGACAAGGCGGCCGTTGAAGCCCTCATTCTGGACTACGCCAAGGCCGGCCATTCCACCGCCCAGATCGGGACCTTCCTCCGTGACCGCCACGCGGTCCCCAACGCTCGCCTCGTGCTTGGCCGCCGCATCGGTGCGGTGCTCGCTGAAGCCGATTTGAGCGGCACCTACCCAGAGGACATGATGAACCTCATGCGCCGCGCTGCCGGCCTCATCGACCACATGGGAAGCAACCACAAGGACCTCCACAACCGTCGTGCTTTGGAGCTCACGGAAGCAAAAATCCGCCGATTGGCGACCTACTACATCGGTGAAGGGCGCCTCGACACCGAATGGCGCTACAAGCGTGACCAACTCCGCCTCATGGTGGAGTGAACGCTGGCGCAGGTTGATGTGTCCCCGCTGCTGAGGCGGGACGATGTCGCCCCTGTCTTCCATCGATGGCCTCGCCGAGGCCGCGTCTTGGGCAGAACACGTTGCGTCCTCATTGACTGCTGGACCTACCGTGGTGCTGGACGGCGCTGCGGAACTCAACGTCGTTCTTGGCTTGGTGCAATTGGAAGCCGCGCTGCTTGACCGCGGCCTGCCGTACCGTCGTGCGCTTTCACCCTCGACCCATTTCCTTCCTGCTTCGGAACGCGAAGCACCGAAGATCAAGGCTGGCGAGATCCATTGCACGGTCGTCGAAGAACACGACGCGCATCCTGCCTTGCCGGCTTCGGAAGGGCCGCACATCTCCTTCGTCCCTGTGGGCGCTTCCGTTGACATGGGCCACGAGCAACGTTCCAGAACTGGAGCGTTGAGTCCTGCGCTCTTGTGTGCCTTGGTTGCGGAGCACATGGCTCCCTCAGGTCCTCGGGTCCGACGCGTTCGACCGTGGGTCCTGCTCGCTCAGTGGGGACGTGGGGCCCTGGACGCCAGTTACGATCCATGGTACACCGTCTTGCGTGATCATCTCTGCGAGGAAGGGACCATGCGGGTCGCAAACCTTGCTGAGGTGGACACCCTGCCGAGCGAGTTGCCCGAAGGTCTGTCACCGACCTTGCTGAACCGGCTTCGACGGGCATGGCCTCGGATGGATCATGAAGCGCGATCGCGGGGTCTTTCCGAAGCCGTCCTTCCTGCTTTACGGCACACCGACATGGCCTCCGCCCGGTTGGAAGAGGTCGTTTGGCATCGTCCTGTCCTGCCGGGGGATCCGCTCGACGTGTTGGAGCAGGCCGCACGACTGGCCGCAGAACCTCCTTCGGACAGCGCTCAAGGTCGCGTTTCGATGAGCCGTCGAATGGATGCGCTCTTGACCACCGGGACCTTGGTGGAGCCAAACTGAACACCAATGCCTTCAAGGAACTCCTGCCAATGGAAGACCATGGCCATCGAGCGTTTGTTGACGGGCGGCATCCGCGACCAGATTCAAGACCTGATGGCCACCGAGGACCTCGTCCTCGAGACCTTCCGTGATCTGGTCAAGGACGAACTCAAGGCCCACATCAGGAACGTCATCGACGACGACCCCGAACTCAAGGAAGAAATCAAGGAGGCTGTGGGCTACTACTTCCAAGCCAAGGCACGGTCGGTGTACGCCGAACTGAAAGCCAGCCGAGCCGCGACGCGTCTCGGTCTTCGCATGCTCCCCGATGAACTTCAAGGGGAGATTGGAACGGCCCTCGTTGGTCTGTTTGAGAAAGAACTTGGAACCCTCCTCGAACGTGCGCTTTGAGGTGATTCTGTGCGGCAAGTCCTCGTGGCGTTGCTGATGTTGGCGCCGTTGGTCTTCGTTCCGTCCGCTACGGCCGTTGAAGGTCGATCTTCCTCAGAGGTCATCTGTTGCCCGGCCGTGGACCTTGAACTCTTCATGCTGGGTTCAGCGGACAACGGGGCACTCAGCCCATTTTCTGAGCGCCTTGGCGATGATCCAGAAAGTGCGGTCATCGCTAACGCCGTCACATCAGAAGAAGTGGTGGCCACGTGGCGGCTCCAAGACCTCTACGCGGGCACCGTCCCGGATTCAACGTGGTCGATTCGATTGCCGGTGCTCGTCGAAAATGCCGGCGGCGCGCAAGTGAATTTCTCGGTGGAAGTGGCCATCGGTTCCAACGTCTTTGTCGGTGAGCTTCCAGCGCCGTCGACCTTTGTCGGGCAAGGGTCGAGCACGGTCAGTTTCGACGTTCAAGTGGACGAAACCACCGTTGGGGACGGATGGGACCTCGAAGTGGTCCTGCTCGCTCGTTCCGTGATTTTCTCCGTTCCACAAAGCGGCTCCCAACTTTCGGTTCAGTGGGGCGCAGAGGATGCTGATGCGTCGATCTCAGGCGAACTGTCAGCGGTCGAGATGAGTCTGCTGGACGTGGAAACGGACGGCGCGGATGCATACATCGGTGTCGTCCTTGCATCACCCTTTGGCACAGACCTTCTCGCGTTCAGCAACGACTTGACCCTTCGACTCGATGGGAATGCGATTTCAGGCGACCCGGTCGAAACCCAATCCGCGGATGGCATCCGTGTCACATGGACCTACACCGACGACGAACCAGGGGAGCGAACGATGAACCTCGAAGTCACGTTGCGTTTGCAAAGCGGCGGCGCCACGATCACCAGCGAGACCACCCAAGTGACCTTCGTCACCGAAGGAGGCGAAGGCGGTGGTGGCACGTACTACCCATCAGAAGAGCCGCTTCGTACGACCGGTGCGGGCTCGTCGTTGTCGATCGTTGGAACGTTGGACGTGTCTCAGGACAGGGGCGAACTTGTCTTTGAACGCGAGACTTCCATCACGTTGGACGGTGAAATGTCGTTCTGGATGCGGTGGTCCCTCGATCACCTTGGAAGCGAGGATCTCGCGCTCTCCCCCACCATTCGGTCTTTCCGCGCGGGAGGCGTCGGCGACGAAGAGCGGGAAAGCCGCATGATTGAATCGGTCGAACGGCAAGAATTCGAGCAACAAATGGGGAAACTGCACGTTTCCTTCCTGTCGAATGGCCTTGGTCTCAAACCCGACGAACTCATCGGCGATTCGGGTGACTTTGACACGGTCGGTGTCGCGCTGGACCTCCATGGGGAAGAGCGCGTCATCAGCCATCCCGTGACCATCACCATCCGTTCCCGAGAACGCGTGGCGGACGGGACGCTCATCGATTTGGTCAGGGATTTCATCGTCGTCCAGCCGGTTCCCTTCTGGTCGGAATGGTCGATTGATCTCACCCTTCGCACGTCTGGCTTGACCTCACTGGCTGGCTTGGATTTGGGTGACGCCGATGGGCTGAGCCTCAATCATCGGCGTATGCCGATGGGCGAAGTCGCGGTGCTCAGCGGTGAAGACCTCGACCAAGGATTGACCTTCGAATTGATCGCTGCACCCACGAGCGCACCGCTCTATGCACCGTTGGTGGTCCTGCTTGGAACCATGGCCGTGCTGATCGGGGGCATCGCGCTTGGGTGGCGTGTCTCTCGGCAGCGTCGTCGAGCCCTGCTGATGACCGAAGTGGTCCTTCTCTCCATCATCGTGTTGGCCATCTTCCTCTTTGCCTATCCGTCCGTGTTTGTGTTGGGCGCTGCAGGTTCCTCTGCGTTCATTTGGTCCGTGACTGCCTTGGTCTCCCCGCGCACCTCTCGTCCGGTCCCCTCAGGCGCCGCTGCTCGTGCCGCGCGAAA
>QQSJ01000038.1 GCA_003602635.1 Candidatus Poseidoniales archaeon | reverse complement strand
GACCACCTCGGAGGGCGCCGTCCTGACCGCCGGCACCTATGCGATGGAATTCCAACTTCAAGCCGCCCGACCGATGTCGCACGCTGCCGACCTCACCATTGGCTCCGATGCACCGGAACCCGCTGAAGCGGACGAGACCTTTGTCCCGGCCACTGCTCCTCGAACCGAAGAAGGCGCCTGGATTGGACTTCAGGCCGCAGGCGATGCCTGCTGGGTTCTCCAAACTGGGCCGTCCTCTTACCTCGCGCTGGCGAACGCAGGGCCCGATGGCTGGTCTCCACGGTCCGGGCTGCGTGGCGTTTACACCGTGCAAGATGCGGAATCAGCGCCCTCGTGCGTGGGCGTTGACGCGGCTCCTGTGACCCTGCTCGAGGTGCAAGAGGAGCGCATGGCCACCGTGGTCGTTGAAGACGAGGTTCAACCCGAAACCGCCCAGCCCATCGTCGCCGAAGAGGACGCTCCACTGGTGGCCATCACGCCAACAGCGGTGGTCGCCACCGTCGTATCGACGTCCATTCTTGGCTTGCTTGCCACCGCGTTCCTGACCAACGAGGCATGGCGCCTTCCCGCGTCGTCTGCAGGCTTGTGGCTCATCGGCTTCCTCGGACGAACCAAGGAAACCAGCGACGGGCGCTTCCAACGCGGTCGCATCATGGGGTATTTGCAAGCCAACCCTGGCTGCCATTTCCGTGCTCTGATGGGCGCGCTGGACTTGTCCAACGGACAAACCACCCACCACCTCCGGGTGCTTGAGCGCGAGGAGCAAATTTGGCGGCGAAAGGACGGCCGCCTCATCCGTTTCTACCCGATGACGCGCGACCTGCACCCTGGCATTGCCGAAGACCAACTCCCCGTCCCTCCACTTTCGATGGATCCGAACTCGCTTCAGGGCCGCATCCTGACCATGCTGGACGACGACGGCCTGATGGGCGATTTCCCAACACAGGCCGAATTGGCCCGGCGTTTGGAGCGCAGCCAACAGTTGGTGTCGCACCACTTGCGCACGCTGGAGCGCTACGGCTTGGTTGAGAAGCAGAAGATGGGCGTTCGATCTCGCTACGTCCTCACGCGTGAGGCGATCTACTTGCTTGAGCGGACCGACACAGAACGCCGTGCCTAGGCGGTTGGATTCAAGTCAGGGGCGCCGCTCGGGCGCGTTGAGGACCGCCCATGAGCGACGAGCCGATCCGTGTCGACGAGGTGGCGTGGCAACGCCGCTGGGACGAGGAAGGCGTGTTTGTGGCGCCCAACGAAGGCGAGCGTCCGACCTTCTACTGCCTCGAAATGTACCCGTACCCCTCGGGCAAGATGCACATGGGCCACGTTCGAAACTACTCGATCGGCGACGCCGTGGCTCGCTACAAGCGCATGCGCGGATTCGACGTTCTCTACCCAATGGGGTTCGACTCCTTTGGCATGCCCGCTGAAAACGCGGCGATTGCGGAAGGTGGCCACCCGCACGACATCACCGAGCGAAACATGGCCAGCATCACCGCCCAGATCAAGCGCATGGGGTTCTCCTACGATTGGAACAGGCTCCTGAAAAGCCACGACCCCCAATACTACCGCTGGAACCAGTGGTTCTTCCTGAAGTTCCTCGAGAAAGGCCTCGCCTACCGCGAACAGGCGCCCGTCAACTGGTGTGAACCTTGCACGACCGTCTTGGCCAACGAGCAGGTCAAGGCCGGCCGGTGCTGGCGGTGCAACGGCCCCGTCATTCAGAAGGACATGAGCCAATGGTTCCTCGATCTGCCGAGCTATGCTCAGGAATTGGTCGACGGTCTCGACGGCATCGATTTCCCCGAGCACGTCGCCCTGCTGCAGAAGGACTGGCTCGGTCGCTCCGAAGGGGCTGAAATCGCCTTCCACCTCGAGCACGACCTTGGCGAGGTCCGCGTCTTCACCACGCGTCCCGACACCCTGTTCGGCGTGACCTTCCTCACCATGGCGCCCGAGCATCCGATGGCGGCGGACCTCATGGCCGGGCGCCCTGAAGAAGCCGCTTGGCGCGAACTTCGTGACGAGGTGGCGCTGCTCTCAGAATTCGACCGCATCAAGCAGATGAAGAAGAAGAAAGGCATCTTCTCCGGCCTTCACGTGATTCACCCTCTCACGGGCGAGCGCATCCCCATGTGGTTCGGCAATTTCGTGATCGCCTCCTACGGGACAGGTGCGGTGATGGCCGTGCCGGGTCACGACCAACGCGACTTCGAATTCGCGACGGCGTGCGGCTTGCCCGTGCGTCGTGTCATCGCCGGTCCAAAGGGCAACGATGAGCCGATGAAGAAGGCCTTCGAAGAACTCGGGCCAATGATCAACTCGCCTCAAGACGGATTTGACGGCTTGGAAGGCGATGAGGCCAAGCAAGCGGTCATCCGGGCCCTCGAAGCGGCCAAAGCAGGCGACCGCACCCTCAATTGGAAGATCCGCCCATGGTTGGTGTCACGTCAGCGGTATTGGGGCACGCCGATTCCAATCATCCACTGCCCGTCGTGCGGCGTTGTGCCTGTCCCAGAAGAGGACCTCCCGGTCGTGCTCCCCCGGGACGTGGCGTTCACGGGCACCGGAAACCCGCTCCTGACGTCGTCCTCCTTCCTCGAGGTGGATTGCCCCACGTGCGGCGAACCTTCGCGACGCGAGACCGACACAATGGACACCTTCGTGGATTCCTCGTGGTACTTCCTGCGTTACACCGACGCCAACAACGAGGCCACGTGCTTCGATGCGGAGGTGGCCAACCGTTGGATGAACGTCGATTTCTACTGCGGTGGCATCGAACACGCTCAGATGCACCTCATCTACGCACGTTTCTGGACCAAGGCCCTTCGCGATCTCGGCTTGCACGACATGGACGAGCCTTTCCAGAGCTTGCTCTGCCAGGGCATGGTCAACAAAGCAGCGCCTTGGTGCGACTCCTGCGCGGTGACCTTGCCGGTGTCGGCGGCTGGTGCTCCGTGCCCACAGTGTGGCGATGCACTGGGCGAGCGCAGCGCGAAAATGAGCAAATCGCTCGGCAACACGGTCTCGCCTGAAGCGATGATCGAGCAATACGGCGCCGACACCGTTCGCTTGTTCATCCTCTTCGCGGCCAATCCGACTGCCGGCATGGACTGGTCCGATGCGGCCGTCGAAGCCAACTACCGTGTGGTGCAGCATCTCTTGTCGATGCCCGAAACCCTGCTTGCATGGGACGGCGAAGCCCACGCCATGGACGCATGGATGCAGGCTCGCCTTGACCAGCGCACCTTGGAATGGGCAGCGGCCATGGAGTCCTACGACCTCCGAAAGGCGGTGGAAATCAGCCACTTTGAACTGGTCAAGGACCTCAACTGGTACCTCCGAAAGGCGCCTGGAACCGCGGCGATGGGGCGCGTGCTCCTCGAACGTTGGGCTCACCTTCTGGCGGTCTCCACACCTCACATGGCCGAGGACTGGTGGGCGGCGGCCGGTCACGACGACCTTCTTGCAGCACGTGTGCTTGAGATGCCGTCCGCGCTCGACGAAGCGGCTCAACTCAGGCTGGATCAGGAAACCCATCTTCGGGACATGCTCGACCAAGCCCGCCGCGTGAAGACCGTCGCTGAACGCCATCTGGAAGGGCCGGCCACCAAGGCCACCTTCGTGATCAGCGCACCCTGGCGCCGTTCACTTGCAGAAGCCGCCCTCCACCATCTCGCCGCCGACCAACCCATCAAGGCCTTCGCTGGAACGGTGGCGTCCTTGGGTCTCGTGGATGCTTCAAGGACGGGTGAACTGATGGGATTCTGGGGCAAGCGGATGCTGCCTCAGGTGTTCAAGTGGGACGACGAAACGCGGCGCATCCTGTTGTCCGGTCTCGATGAGGCGGCCAACCTCGCTGCAAACGCCTCTTTCATCGCCCAATCCTTGGACCTCGAGCAGGTTGAGGTCGTGTTGGCCGAGAGCCCCGAGGACGTGACCGAGCGTGGCGGGGCAGCGATGCCCTTTGCGCCCTCTGTGGTCTTTGCCTGATTACTCCTCTTCGGATCGCGTTGCCTGCTCGGTTTCCCGTCCGGTGATGAAGGTCCATCCAGCAGCGGCGAAAATCGCCACGGAGAGCACGAGCAGGGTCGTGGCGGTCCACCCGATTCCACCCTCTGCTCCATCGCTGCCTTGGCCAGGAAGCGCACATCCGTTGAGGTCCACGCGCAAGCCGGGAGCGGTGCCACCGCACCGGTCGAGGAAATTCGAGACGCCGTCTTGGTCGTCGTCGGCTTGCAAGGCGCTGCATCCCTGCCCGTCCACGACCACGCTGAGGGGCGTTCGGGCACAGGCGTCCACGTCGTCCGAAACACCGTCTTGGTCGTCGTCGTCGTCTTCCTCTGCATCGGAACAGCCGTCGCCGTCCGCGTCCAACGCAAGGCTCAGCCGGCCCACGATGCCGCGGGGGCATCCGTCTGCGGGGTCCACGCGCCCGTCGTCGTCGTCATCGGTGTCTTCCTCGTCCGCGCATCCATCGCCGTCGTGGTCGTCTTCTGGACCGAAGCCAACCAGGCCGGCCGGGCATCGGTCGTACGCGTCGAGCACGCCGTCTTGGTCGTCGTCCTGATCGTCGCTGTCGTCCCTGCACCCGTCACGGTCGTGATCGGTGGACGGCGTTGAGGTCCAGGCGTTGAAATCGAGCGGACACGCGTCGTCAGTCGCGTTGATTCCGTCGTTGTCGGCATCGTCGTCGCACGCGTTACCGATGCCGTCTGCGTCGAGGTCCGCCTGTCCCGGGTCATACACGGTGGGGCACACGTCGGCCTGATCCACCCACCCGTCGGTGTCGGTGTCCACGTCGGAACATCCGTCCCCTTCCTGGTCTTCCTCAGGCGTGGAGACCCAGCCAAGGGGTCCCTTGGGGCAGGCATCGTTGTGGTCAAAGATGCCGTCCTCGTCGTCGTCAAAGTCTTCGTCGATGTCGCGGCATCCGTCTTCGTCGTGGTCCGAGGACCGCGTGCTCCACCATCCTGTGGCGCCCGTGGGGCAGTCGTCGAGGTCGTCGGCCACGCCGTCACCGTCGTCGTCGGGGTCGCACACGTCGCCCAAGCCGTCGCCGTCGAGATCGATTTGATCGGGGTCTGCTGCCTTCGGGCACACGTCGATGGCGTCGAGGACACCGTCGTCGTCCAGGTCCGCTGCGTAGGCCCATACAAGCACGTCACGGCCGCCTTCCACGCGGTGTTGTTGGCCATCGAGGTCGAGGTCCTCGTCGAAGCTGGCCGCCATGACCCAGCGCCCGTTGGCATCGAAACTCAAGGCAGCGATGCGTTCGTCACCTTCTCCACCGAGGCCTCGCAGCCACCGGGTGTTGTCGGTGTCGCCCAAGTGCGCCAACCAGCCGTCGTAGGCGTTGCCCGCATCTGCGCCGTCTTGATCGTCGAGTTCGGACGTCCCCAAGGAAAGCCCAGCGCTGCTCGCTCCTGCGAGGATGCGTGTTCCACTGGCGTCGATGTGGACGTCAACGGGCACGTCGGTGCCGGGTCCACCAAACATTTCGACGTTGGACCATGTGGCGCCACCCGACACGTCGGCGGCCCAGACGTCGATGCCTTGGGCCGAGGTCACGGTGGTGCCGGAGAAGGTCGCTTCACCTCCAAACGAGCCCACGACCACGACGCCGTCTGCGACGCCGGTCGTGCAGCGCACCGCTTGGACGTCGCCGCTGCTGTCGGTGCTCGTGGCCCAAGCAAAGGTGTCCCCTTCACCGAAACGGACCACGGCAGCATCGGTGCCGCCGCTGCTGCTCAACACGTGCTCGCCCGCAATGAGTTGGTCGCCGTAGGTCAGCGCGAGGTGCATCTGGCCCTGTCTGTTGGCGCACAAAGACGCGGTTTCCTCGATGATTTGGGTGGTCTGGAGGCTGAGGCTTCGCAGCGTGGTTCCGCTCAAATCAAACTCGACCACGAGGATGGCTTCTCGGTCGCTCCCTGCCACGGGGTCCTCCAAACCGTCCACGTCCACCGAGCCTTGGTGGTGAACAGCGACGAAGGCAGACGCGCCATGGACCTCGAGATCCAGCACCTGAATCGGCTGCTCGGACATCAATTGCCGGGCCCATTGCCACACGCCGGACTCGCTCACCCGAGCGAGGAAGACGAAGCCGTGGTCGGCCGTCGAGGTCTTCGTCAGGGTCAGCATTTGGCCAAAGGTGGCGTTGCAGGCCAACCCCGCGGTTCCTGCGCAGGCTCGACCTGCGATCAACAGGTCGCCGTTTGGAAGCACGCCCACGCGATCGACGACGTCCGTGCCGTTCGCTGAGGTGACGACGCTGCCGTGGGACCAGGTGCCGTTGGGATGGGTCCACGCCACGAACCCGTCGAGGTTGTTGGCCGTTGAATTGGTCTCCAGCGGGTTGAGGTCGTCGTCGAGGCTCATCCAGCCGGTGAAGGTCCCTGCGACGACCATGCGGTCTCCGCTGCGGACGAGGTCGTGGGGCACGTCGTCACCAAAACCGGCTGCGGTCAAGGCCCACCCCGCGGCTTCGCCCTCTTCTGCAGCCACGCTGGCCGGCAGCCAGAGGCTCAGCGTGAGAAGCCCAACCAACAGAAGGGCGCGCCCACGCATGCTCCCCAACGTGCCCTTCTGCGTATCAAGGGTGGTCCCTGCTCGTGCGAAGGGATGATGGCGGCCACGAAGGTCCAAGCACGTGGGCGAGTGGACGCATCGGCAGCGCATGCTCGCGCCTGAGGCCGCCATGCGCGGTTGCAGCAACCTGCTGGAATTGGGGTCATGGCCGCAGTGGATGGTGGGCCAGCCGGCCATGATGGCGCCGAGCGTCGAACGCCCCGAGGAAGGCATGATCCTCGAAGTTCATCGCCTGCTTCGTGGCGCTCCTTTGGTCGAGCGTTGGCGTGTGGTGAAGGTACGCGAAGGCGCGTCGCCGCCCTTCGCCGAGGTCCTGTTGGAACTCGAAGGGCAACTTCGTGGGGAACGCCCGGCAGGCCGGGCCTTCCTCGGTCTCCATCTGCGCCTGACGGTGTTGGCCGAGGACGGAGGCGGCGTCGAAGCCGCCGTCAAATGGGCGCCCAAAGGCTTGCACCGGCTGCTTGCTCGACGCCTTCGTGCCGACGTGGGGAACCTTGCGGAACGCTGGGTGATCGACCTCGCCGCAGCCTGCGACGCGTGACCGGCGCGTTCAAGGAGCGTCGTCAGCGGCTCCTCTCCATGAGCGACAACCGCTCCCCTCGTCGAAACAACAGGGACGGGGGCCGTCGAGGTCGTGGCTCTGGAGGCGGCCGTGGACGCCGCTCAGGCGGTGGCGGAGGCAACAGGTCCCGCCGACCCAAGCGCTACGGCAGCGCGCCCATCGCCGATGCCCGCGCCCGTTCTGCTGACGCGATTGCGGACGCCAACGCCAAGGCGGAAGGGCGCTTCAAGCGCGATGAGCCCGTCATGGGCTTTCCAAAAGACATGGAGGAGCCCCGCCGCTTTTCCTTTGAGTGGCCGTTGACGCCGGTGCCGCTGGCCACCGAAGAGGAGACTGCAGGCTTGGTCGTGCGCAAGGGCGAGTTTGGCTGGCTGCCCGACGCGCGTGTCGAGGAGATCGCCACCAAACTCGAGGGCAAGGCGATGTCCCTTGAGCAGGCCCTGTCGTTGCGCAGCGCCCTGCTGCAGCAGAAGACCGTGTATTCCCACTACAAGATGCAATCGAGGGGCCGTGACCTGCGTGCGGCCTACGACAAGGGCGTCTCCATCGTTGAACTGTCCAAGCGCTTTGACTTCCCACCGATGAACATCTTCCGCACGGTGCTGGCCGAGAAGGGTTGGGGCAAGACGAAGATCAAGGAGTCCTTCAAGGATCCAAAGCGCCTGAAGCAGCGCGAGCGCGAAGAGTTCGAAGCCGCCGAAGCCGCTGACCGTGTCTCCAACGTCGACCAGAGCGAATCTGCGGAAGCCGCAGACCTGTTCGAGGAAATCCTGGCCGATTGGTTCGAGGAGCAAGGCGTGCGGCTGCGCCGCCAGCCAGAGATGGTCAAGGAACAGTCACAAGAGCACGGCCGGCCCATTCGGACGCCGGACCTGCTTTTCCTCGACCACGTGGAGATCAACGGTGAGCCGGTCGCGTGGATCGACGCCAAGCACTTCTACGGCGCGGATGTGGAGTTCCAGCGCAAGAAGATGGCCAAGCAGATGAACCGCTACATCGAGGAGTGGGGGGCCGGCGCCATCGTCTACCGGCACGGCTTCTGTGCCAACCTGTTCATCCCCGGCGTGACCCTGCTTGATGCCGGTCCGCTGGACCTCAGTCCGCTGAAGTGAGCCGCAGCACGACGTGCCGCTCTCCGGGGCGCTCCCACACGAGGTGACGGGTTTCGCTCCTCAGTCCACGTTCGTTCAACACCTGCATCAGGTCCTCTTCGGTCCAATGGTGCTTCGCGCCGACCTCCTCGCGTCGCTTGAGGTCGGCTTTCGAGGCCTCGTGGACGCACACGAAGCTGAGCACGACCGCGTCCACGGCCTCGGCCACGCGCGCAAGCGCGCCCTGTGGGTCAGCGAGGAATTCCAGCACGCCAAGCAGCACGGCCACGTCGTGTTCTTCGGGCAGGGCGAAGGGGCCGTCAAGGTCGAGCAGGACGTTCTCAGGGTGCATGTCGCCTAGGTCGTAACCCGTGTAGGCACACGAGGTGGGCAGGTGCTCGCGCAACACTTGGAGCCCGCATCCAAGGTCCGCCACGTTCGCACTTTCCTCGATGCACGCGGCCGCCAAACGGCAGCGCTCATGCAGCCAATCTTCCTCTGCCTGGGCGCCAAACCACCGATCGGCGAGGCGGGGGTCCCGTCCGCGCCGCCGTGGCCACCACGCCATGGCAAGAAGGCGGGCGTTCAGGGTATAAACGGGCCATGCCGGACGTGTTCAGAGGCGCGTCATCCGCACAGCGCACAACAGGGCTTCAAGAACGGCACGTGATTTCTAACAGCATGCGTCGAGCCCTTGTGCTGTGCCTCGTGTTGCCCTTGCTCTGCATGAGCGCCGCTGCGGAAACAGTCATCATTTCCGTGGACAGCACCAACCTGCGCTTCACGCCAAGTGAAGTGACGATCACCGAAGGCGACGAGGTGCGCTTCTTCTGGAGCGGCCAGGCCTTGCCGCACAACGCGGTGGCGAAGGACGGCTTCTTTGACACCGGCGAGCCCGAACGCGCGGTGGACCACACGGTCGAGTTCCCGGTGGGCACCAACGGCACCTACGACTTCGTTTGCGAGCCGCACGAATCGGTCGGCATGGTCGG
>QQSJ01000037.1 GCA_003602635.1 Candidatus Poseidoniales archaeon | reverse complement strand
CTTACGCAGCCCGCCCACCTGAGCCGTCGCAATAAGGCTTCCGTGGCGGGAAATGCGAGCCTGCGAGGCGTTCATGAGGCACGGCGTCCGCCGCAGTCCATGGAGGGCGCACCGCAGGTACCGGCGGCGCTGACCAAGGCGGTGCTGCGCGCCGCCTCGACCTCGACGGAGAGCATCTTCCTGCCGTGGGTGGCCGAGCGCATCACCCTGCGCTGGTCCGAGGGCGATGAGGTCAACCTCGGTCTGACGCGCTTTGAGGCCAAGACGACCGACCTCGTGCGCGCCCGCCACCTGCGTCTCGATCCGGGTCCCATCACCATCGAATTGCATCCTGATTTGGCCCAAGACGAACGCATGATGCACCACGTTTACGCGCACGAATTGCTGCACGCCTCAGGCTTGACGGCCCACTCGGAGGAGCACGACCGGTTGACCGCCGAGGTCGCTCCGGCTCCGCCGCTTGCGGAATCACCGCTCCTGCAGCGCTTGCGTGCCAAGGTGCTGGCCGATCAACCGGTGCAGTCGTGGACCTGCGAGCATTGCGGCTACACGTGGGAGCGCACGACCGTCCGCACGCCGACGCGCTGCATCAAGTGCGCCCGGCCGTTGCGAAGCCGCCGGTGACGTTGATGAGGGGTGGCGCCGACGGTCGGTTGGACGCATAGTGTAGTCTGGATATCACTCCGGCCTTCTAAGCCGGAAACCCGGGTTCGAATCCTGGTGCGTCCGCCTCCAAACGCAACCCACACCGTGGTGCCTGCAAGCAACCATACCGTTACATTGTGGGCACAGGATGTCGCTTCATGACCGAAGAAGGCGGCGTGCAGGCCCAGCCTTCTGCGTCGAAAGCCGGTCCTCCTGAGCAGCCCTTGCTGCAAGACAGCGCCGTGGCCGGCAATGTCCACGTCGGCAACGTCGTCCACCAATATCACGTGGCTGCCCCGGTGGTGCCTGCCGTGGCACCTGCGGCCACGACGGCCTTCATCCAACCGACGGGGTTCCAGAATCGCCTGACGAACCATCAGGTGCGTCATCCAGGCGAGCGAGCGCTCGGTGAGGCGTACATCCTCTGCTTCTTCCTCGGCTGGTTCGGGTGGCATCGTTTCTACCTCGGTCAGCCCTTCGTCGGTTTGCTCTACCTGTTCACCTTCGGTCTGTTTGGCCTTGGGTGGTTGGCGGACATGATTCGCATGCCCTACATGGTCCAGCGGTACAACCTGCAACGGTTTCCACGCTGAAACAGGGCCATTCGCAGAACGGCTTATGCCCAAGGTCTCGTGTTGTCCAACATGGGCTTCAAGGAAGTCATGGCGAAGATCAGCCACCTCGGGTTGCCTGGTGATCCTCCTGCTTGGGAAGACATGAGCAAAGGAAAGAAGATCATGGCCTTCGTGCAGATTCCGATGTTTGTGTTGACGATTTTGGGGATTCTCATCTTCATCCTTGACATCAGCGGCCTCTGAGCACGGCATGTGATGGCCCTCTCGTGGCTTCACGCACGGCTGCTTTTCTTTGCGAACGGAGGAAGGGTGAAGCCCTACGCCCCTACCAGATGCTCGTGATGAGCCGAGGAGATGACTTCGGCGCCATCCGCTTCGGCGGTACGCTGCGTCCTTCGCAGGTCGCTTCGTCCACCATCATCAGGCGGAAGTTGGACGAGGGCGAGCGTCGGTTGCTTGTGGTCGCTCCGCCCGGCTCTGGAAAGACCGTGCTCGGTCTCTACGTCTGGACCGATCTGGTGCGGAAGCCTGCTTTGGTCCTCAGTCCGAACTCGGCCATCCAGTCCCAGTGGGTGGCTCGCGCCGAGGAGTTGTTCGAACTCGACGGTCGGGAATCTGAATTGAGCACGACCGGGAAGGAACCGGGCATCTTGACGTCGCTGACCTATCAGTCGGTCACGATGCCGCAGCCTCGCGACGAGGGGCTCGACCCTGAAGCCATGGAGCTCTGGGTGAACGACCTCATCGACAAGTCCGAGGCCGAGGACGAGGAGCAGGCCAGGGCGTGGATCCTCGACTTGCGCGACAGCAACGATGAGGTGTTCAACGAGCGTCGCTCGTTCTATCGAAAAAAGGTCCGCGACGACTTGGTCGCCCACGGCAACGCCCTCTTCGTGCTGCACTCCTCTGCGAAGGCGACCCTTTCCGCGCTCAAAGACGCCGGCGTGGGCCTCATCATCCTTGACGAGTGCCATCACCTGTTGCACCACTGGGGCAAGGTCCTCGATGAGGTGCGCACCTTCCTCGGAGATCCGATTGTGCTCGGTCTGACCGCGACGCCACCTGATCCCACTGACGTGGACGAGGAGGATTACGCCCGCTACACGGATTTCTTTGGTGAGGTGGATTACGAGGTGCCGGTCCCCGCGTTGGTCCGTGACGCCAACCTCGCGCCATACCAAGACCTCGCCTACTTTGTCCGCCCTTCCGAGCCAGAAATCGAGTACATCGCTGGCGTCGCGGACGGGTTCTCGGAGTTGTTGGTGGACCTCGCCAAAGGTCCCGGGCCCGATGCTGAGAAGAACCGCTTGCCCGGTCTCGACGATTGGCTGGTTGACGTGCTCGGCTCCAGACGCTTGCCCACGGGCGTGGCCTCGTCATGGGACGCGTTTGAGCGACGCGATGGCGCCTTGGCCGACCACGGTCGGCTCTACCTCCTCCGGCAAGGGCGCAGCATGCCTCCAGAGGTCCCCGATCCGGGGCCGGCCTTGTTGGCCAGCCCTTTGTCAGAAACGATGCTGATGGTTCCGCTGATCGACCGTTACATCCGTCACGGGCTGATGCGCTCAGAGAGCAAGGCCGATCACGCCTTGGCTGAGAAGGCCAAGAAGCAACTCATGCTGTACGGGATTCAGGTCACGCAAACGGGCACGCGCCCGTGTGCTGCACCCGTCACGCGGGTGCTGGCCTACAGCGAAGGCAAGCGGATTGCGCTCAAACACATCCTCGAGACGGAGATGCAAACGCTCGGCGACGGCATCCGAGCGGTCATCGTCACGGATTTTGAGCGCACCTCATCGACGGCGCTGGTCGAGAACGTCCTTGACGACGAGGCCGGTGGGGCCATCGCTGTCTTCCGCGAATTGCTCACGTCCGAAGCGGTCGACCGGCTGGATCCGATCTTGATGACGGGCTCGACGGTGCTCGTTGACGACGATCTTGTGCCTCGCCTTCTGCCGAGGATGAAGGCCTGGGTGGACCAAGAACAGCTCGTTGTGCGGTTTGAGGATCAGGTCCTCGACGGCTACCACCGCATCCGGGGCATTGGCAAGGACTGGGTCCCGCGCAACTACACCCGGATGCTGACCGAACTCTTCCAGGAGGGCGTCACCAAGTGCATCGTGGGCACCCGCGGGCTCCTCGGTGAGGGTTGGGACGCGAGCCGCATCAACGTCCTCGTGGATTTGACCACCGTCACCAC